>DATDBJ010000048.1:0-7725 GCA_036524895.1 Saccharimonadales bacterium (SeqCode) | reverse complement strand
CATAATGTATAAATTCTAACAGATTAGATGATTTTTGTAAATGGAGCCGTTGACGAGATTTGAACTCGTGACCCCTTCCTTACCATGGAAGTGCTCTACCCCTGAGCTACAACGGCAAAATAACCTTGCTATTGTACTAATTTTAAGGTAATAAATCAACCGCTTACGCGCACCTTGGTATCAATAACCGAGACTAAAAGAAACGTGATAAGCCAAGGGCGCAACAGCTACGACATTAGGTGTCGGCCCGTTTTGTGGACTGCCAGTATGAGCTTTGCGGTGCGCCTGAGCGACGTTACTGCAGTTCTTTTGCAAAATCAGGAAAATATTCGTGCAGACAATAAAGCAAGCCTGGCGTAAATGTTTCGGGGTGCTTTGCAATATGTTGTTTGAGCTCTTTCGGGGTAAACCAGCGCAATTTACTCACCTCATCAGCTTCGGCGTGTAGCTCAACGCCATGCAAAACTCGCGCCAAGTACACTCGCTCAAACTGATTGATGACATGGCCGCCTTCTTTATTATTAGAATGATAGGTCCCCAAGGTCGTAAGCTCAACATCTTCAAGCCCAACTTCTTCCAAAAGCTCGTTGCGCGCGGCTTGGTCGTAAGTCTGTCCCCCGTCAACATGACCCCCTGCCGCCTGATCCCAACAGTTGGGATAGACTGCTACGTTTTGTCCACGAAGTTGCAGCAGCATACGACCTTCGCCGTCCTGCACAAAGATTGACACAATACGGTGGTAAAGCCCTTTTTGCCAGACTTCGGCCAACATAGCCGAACCTATTTCGTTATCATGTTCGTCTACGACGACGACAGGCAGGTAAGGCATTACTGATGCTATCGTTTTTTATCGGGCCCAGAATAAGACTGTGCCTTGAGTTCGCGCATGCCCATAGTATAGCAAGTTGCTCTCGAAGGCTGTAATGTGATGCGCGGAGCGTAGCGCCCTGCACTAAGTTGAGGATGTTACTTGCCCGGAGGCGCGCCATATTTATTATGATGTCCCTGCCCTGGCACGAGTCCTAGAACGAGGACGAGTGGCGTCCAAAACGAAATGATGGTAATAAGAAGCGGGTGTGTCCCGATATCATTGGCGCGCTGCCGTATTTGGGATATCAAAAAGAAAAGCACCTGTCGTTGACAGGTGCTTTTCTTTTGGTGCAGGGAGAGGGATTCGAACCCCCGAAGGCTGAGCCAGATGATTTACAGTCACCCGTGTTTGACCGCTTCACTATCCCTGCGTTTCGCCTTGGTCTATTCTAACAGATCAAGGGAAAAATTTGGAGCCGCTTGTCGGATTCGAACCGACGACCCTCTGTTTACAAAACAGATGCTCTAACCAGCTGAGCTAAAGCGGCGCAACAGATGTAATTTTAGCAAATAACGCTGTTTTATACAACGACACGTTTGGCGGGGCGCTGTATGCGTTTGGGTTTGCCCGCAGGGACGATCAATTTGTTAAGTTTTTGCGCTATTGTGTCGGCTTCTGCATCCATGCCGCGCTCGGTGTAGGCTTTGTGCAAAAGCTGAAAGCTCTCTTTATTGGGCTCAAGTTCGACGGCTTTTTCCAGCTCCTGGAACATCGATTTTTCGTTGCCGAGCTTTTCTTGCACTTTAGCGTAGGCGACGTGCCGCGCTGCCAAATCATCTTCCAATTTGAGTGCTTGCTCGAAGGCGATGGCGGCTTTCTCGTAGTTTTCGGTTTCGTAATAAATCAGGCCTAGATTGTGCAGGCTCGACGGGCTGGCCTCTATGCTGCTGGCTATCTCGAAACAATCGATCGCGTCGCGGTATTCTTTTTGCTTGGCATACAAAATGCCGAGCCGGTTATAAGCTGCGGCGTTGCGCTCGTCAATTTTAAGGATTGTTAGAAGGGCTTTTTCTGCGCGCAACATGCGATTTTCGCGCATGCCTTGGTGGGCGATGTCCCAGAGCTTGCCTAGGCGGTCGCCGATCTTCCGGGAGGCTCCGAGGAATTCGTCATCATGCACTTTCGTGTTATGAAAGGCCAATAAACCAAATGCACCTACAATTGCAAGTTCCAACATGGGTACCTAACATTATACGGCTGAGGGGCTAATAACAACAAGCGTTTTTAGCTTTTTTACTACATGTTTAGGAATAGTTTGCTCAAAACTAGCTTGGCGTTGGCGCTGCTACGAAGTTGGTTGCGCGCTTCAAGTGACGCTTTGCGAACGCGGTGCCATTGTTTTATTCGGACGAGGTCTTTTTTGGCGCTCGCACCAGTTAGCCCGGCTTGGGCAATTCGCTCCAAAGCATCCACTACTCCAAGTGCTGATTCTTTTTGCTTGCTCATCGTGTCGAGCATCGCCAGGCGCTCAAATGGCTGCTTTTGCAGTACGGCTTTGGCTTGTGCCACGCTCGCAAGCAGCGGGTGTTCTTCGTTGCCATCCAGAAGTGCATGCAGCAGGCCCGGCAAGCCTCCACTCAAAAAGTAGGCCTGCTTAACTGCATTGTCACCTTTTTGGCTCTTGTCGAGCATTATTTTTAGCTGCTCTTCGGTAGGCGCAGTAATGGCTATGGTCTGTGCTCTGGATAGGATGGTTGGCAATAGCGCCCGCGGGCTGCTGGCCGTCAAGATCGTGACGGTGTCGGTCGGTGGTTCTTCGAGTAGTTTGAGAAACGCGTTCTGCGCCTCAATTGTTAAGAGGTGGGCGTACTCAATAATAATTGTCCGTCTAAAAGGTTTCTCTCCTACTGTTTTGAGCTGCAGGAATTTCTGGAGTTGGCGCACGGCGTCTATGGAGATGCTGTTGCCGTCCGGCCTGACGATCGCGAGGTAGGGATATGAAGCTAGCTTTTTTGGCTCGATCTCGAGCACGGCGGCGGCTATCGCTTCAGCGATTGCTGTTTTGCCAATGCCCGTCGGGCCGGTCAGCAGCAAGGCGTGGCTGGGCTTGGTGATGAAATGCGCCAGTTGGCTGTGGGTAGCCTCGTGCAGGATTAAATCGTCGAGCATGGTAACCTTACTTCCTGAACTCATCGGGCAGCGGTGAGGTGAATATTTTGCGCTCGCCGTTTGGCAGGGTTAGCTCCAAGCTGAGGGCGTGCAAAAATAGTCTCTCGCCGTACTTTGCGCCGCCGTACAGCGGGTCGCCTACGATCGGATGTCCAATTTGAGCCAAGTGCACACGCAATTGGTGTGTGCGGCCGGTTTCGGGCTTGAGTTCTACCAAGCTGCGCCCGTCACTCTCTTCGATCACCCTGTAGTGCGTTTTAGCTTCTTTGCCATTTGGTCCAACGCGGAATGTAGAGGGTGCCTTTGGGTTGCGCTCGATAGGCATGTCGATCACTGCCTCCTGAGGATCGGGAGTTCCCTGCACCACGGCCAGGTATGTTTTTTTGGTTTTACGCTGCGAAAATTGCTTTTGCAGGAAGCTGAGCGCTTGCTGATTTTTAGCGCCAATGATAACGCCGCTGGTGGCACGGTCCAGACGGTGGACGATCCCTGCCCTGTCGCCCTCAAGGTCGACGACTTTGTTGCGCAAAAAGCTAGCCACGCTCGCCTCGTTGCCGTGTTTGCCAAGAGCATGAGTTAGCACGCTCGCAGGTTTGTTGATCACGACGCAATCTTTATCTTCGAACAGGATGGGTAGATCTATCTCATCAACCTTGCCGAATTCAGACTCACCATAATCTATGTCGACTGTGTCGCCCGCGCGCAGCTTGTAACCGGGTTTGTTTGGCTCGCCGTTTACCTTGATGCGCCCGTAATCACATAACTTCTGTATAAAAGCACGGCTGAGAAGCGGCATACTGGCTGCCGCGTACACGTCCAGGCGCTGACCGCTTTGCTCGTCGCTAACTATGCCTTGCATGCTCACGCCTTTGGCCGGAGGCCGACTGCTTGCTGGGTTTTATAGAGTATTTTGTTCGCTTGGCTGCGCATAGCAGACTCGTCTTTCTCAAGCTTGGTCAGGATTATTGCGTCATCTACGGTGCGCAACTTATTCTGGAAGCCGCGCAGGAAATCGCCGACGACCTCTGCCACCTCTTTTTTGAGGCTGCCGTAGCTGGTTTGTCCCTCATATTTTTCGATCACCTCTTTGAGCTCGCGGCCGCTAAATAGAGATAGAATTTGCAGCAAGTTGCTGATGCCCGGCCGCTCTTTCGTGTCATAGTGGACCTCATTAAAACTGTCGGTGGCTGCGCTCATGATTTTTTTTGCGGCAGCCTCAGGGGTGTCGGACAAGAATATCACACCGCGGCCGGTCTCATCGCTTTTACTCATCTTTTTAGTTGGATCAACGAGGTCTTTGATGCGCAGGCCTTGGTCTTTGCCAAAGAATTCGTGCTGCTTCGCCACCGGTGCGGGCACGGTGAACAGCTCACCAAACTGATTGTTCATGCGAGTAGCGATGTCGCGAGTAAACTCCAGGTGCTGCGTTTGGTCTTCACCCACGGGAATGTACAGAGCGTTGTACAATAGCATGTCGGCCGCCATGAGTACTGGGTAGTTGAAGAGCCCGACACTAATACGGTCTTCGTTGAGTTTGGCGGATTTGTCCTTAAACTGGGTCATGCGGCTCATTTCTCCAAAACCGGTAAAGCAGTCTAGAAGCCAGGTGAGCTCACTGTGCGCAGGCACGTAACTCTGGCGGTAAATATGCACATCTTCGTGATCTAGAGGTAAACCCGCAGCGGTATACACACGCAGGTTTTGCATTATTTGCGCCTGCAACTGGCTGTGGTCAATCGGCGTTGTAAAACTGTGCAGATCGGGTACGAATAAATTGATTTGAAATTCGTCCGCACGGCTTTTTGCCATGTCGATAAGCGGCAGCAGTGCACCAAGGTAATTACCTATTGTCAGATCGTTATTAGCTCTTAGCCCAGTCAAAATGACAGGTTTGCTCATAATATACTCCTATTGCTTAACAGTGTAGCATACTTAACCGCAACAGAGTTTTTTTCGAAATAGTTTATGGTTTGGCAGTTGTTTATAAAAAGTTAATGCTATATTCTAAGTATCATGCGGTCTTATAAAGGCGACATATATGCCCCTAAGTAATGATCTGGACTATCCAAAGATTGTAGATCGTATTACCTTTTTGGCTGGCTTGGCTTCAGACTCACGCGCAATCGACCCGATACTGGACGACGTGCGAGAAATAACTTCAACCCGAGACCCTTCACTGCCTCTGCAAGAGCCTGACCGCGTACGCTTGAGCGCTGTATATGCGAAACTTGAGGACCACCTTCTTCATAATGACGCCCTGAGAACATTCACGCCTGAATCCCTGCAGCAGCTGACAGACAAGCAGTTCGGCGGCACGACATCTCTGCTTAGCGACGCGCGGCGGCAATTGCTGATCTCGCTTGCTTTGTCGGCCACAGCATATATTGTGGCGGTGCCTGTTTTGTACGTGTCCGGCGTCGCCTTCTGGTGGCTCATTTCTGGCATTTTTGCTGCGCTAACATTGTTTGCGACCACATGCTGGCTATTTTTGTCAGGCTACCGCACATTTACTCAGTCGTTGCGGCAAGCGCATGCGTTGTTTAGCGTTACGGCCATCCTTGTTGGCCTTTCGTCTTTGCTATGGGCGGTAACCGTCACCAATGAAAGCATATTTAACATCCCTATTCTGAAATATACCGGCGGCTTCATCGGGTACATATTCACATTCATTCCTGCATATTTTGGTGTTAGAGCACTGACGCGTGTATTTGGCGTCCAATCACGCTTTGCGTCACCGCTATGGATTGGCCTACTAGGGTTTGCAGGCCTAGCTGTATTTATGATGTTACCGACGGTTATTGGGTCCGACGACCCGTACCTAGGCACTACGCTATCCACTTTATGGTTGTCGAGTATGTTCTGTGGCGTGATTGCAATACTTGCACGCAAAGTCAGTAGTGTAATGACGCCTGGATACGCTCGTGCAATGCGCTACTACTGCTACGGTAACCTGGCGGCGGTTGCAGCTAATACCGTGTATCAAGTGCTGATCATAGCAACTGGCGCAGATTTTGGTATCCGACTCGTCTTTACTGGTGCGCTTTACCTCTTCCCGGGTCTTTTGATGTTTATTTCGGGCTATTTCTTCCGCCTCAGCAGCGTAGGCAAGTAACGATAGACACTACAAAAAAGAGAGGTCGCGATGTGCGCCTCTCTTTTTTGTAGTAGCAAATTGCTTTTTAACGCTTGGTAAACTGGCGTTGCTTGCGGGCACCCTTGAGTCCGAACTTCTTGCGTTCGCGCTCGCGTGAGTCGCGGCTGAGCATGTCGGCACGCTTGAGTGTGCTCTTGAGGTCTTCGTTCATTTGAACTAGGGCCTTGGCGATCCCAAGACGAATCGCGTCAACCTGGCCAGCGTGGCCGCCACCGGTTACGACAACGGTGATATCGAACTTATTTTCTTGTTCGAGAGCGGCAAACGGTTTCTGCAACTCGTTTAGCAGGAACTTGCTGTCAGCGAAGTACCGTTCAGCAGGCATGCCGTTGATCACGACGGTACCTTTGCCACCTTGCAGGCGGACGCGGGCCGTGGCGCTCTTGCGGCGGCCAAGGGCATAGAAGTATTCGTTTTTAGCCATTATTTTTTACCTTCCTTTACAGATACAGCTTCTGGCTTCTGGGCTTCGTGGTTGTGCTCTGCGCCAGCATAAATCTTGAGACGCTCAAGACGGCCGTCGCGGAGCTTGTTGACTGGCAGCATGCCGCGCACGGCGGCAAATACTACCTTGGAGGGGTCGTTTTCCATGACATCGCGCATGCTTGTCTCGGTCAGGCCGCCCGGGTGACCACTGTGCCGGTAGTAGCTCTTAGTGTCGAGCTTGTTGCCGGTAACATGCGCTTTCTCGGCGTTGATTACAATAACGTAGTCGCCGCAGTCGATGTGCTTGGTGAACATCGGCTTACCCTTACCGGTCAAAAGCGTAGCAATCTGAGTTGCAACGCGGCCGAGGGGTGCCTCGGAGGCGTCGATGACGTACCATTTGCGAGTAACGTCAGCTGGTTTAGCGCTGTAGGTGTTCATTACTTGGTCTCCTTTTTGGTAGGAGTTTTCTTGGCAGCAATTTCAGTCTTTTTGTCTGCCTTCTTTTCGGCAGAGGGCTTGGCCACTTGGGCCTCCTTAAGATCATCAACAAAACTTACACGCGCCATCTGGGCGTTGTCGCCGCGGCGCGTTTTGGTCTTGGTGATGCGCAGGTGTCCACTGGTGCGTCCCTTCATTTTGGGAGCCATTTCATCTACCAGTTTATGGGCAGCTTCCAACGTTTGCAGGTCAGAAATTATCCGACGGCGGTTGTGTAGGTCGCCCTTCTTAGCTTTGGTAATTAATTTCTCTACGTAAGGTACCACTTCTTTAGCCTTTGGCAAGGTGGTTTCGATAGTCTCATACTTAACGAGGCTGTCGGCCAGGCCCTTTACCAGAGCGTTGCGCTGATCGCGCTCGCGGTGGAACTTACGTCCTTTGTATCCGTGACGATGCATCTTAAAGCTCCATCTCCGCTAATTTTTCCTTAACTTCGTCGAGAGCCTTGCTGCCAAATCCCTTCAGGTCGCGCAACTCGGCGTCGCTCAGCGAGAACAGGTCCTTGATGGTGTGGATCTCGTTGTTTACCAGAGCGTTGGTAGTGCGCGCACTGAGGTTAAGCTCTTCGATTGGGGTATTGAGTGCAGCTGGTTCATCGCCGTTACTGATGTCGCTCATGCGAATACTGCTTGCGACAGGCATGACTTCTGGCGCTTCAACGCGG
>DATDBJ010000047.1:0-3114 GCA_036524895.1 Saccharimonadales bacterium (SeqCode) | reverse complement strand
GCGACTCGACCCGCGTCAACTGAAGCAAAGAGATTGGCTGATGCTGTCTATCGGCTCGGTCGTCGCCCTGAGTTTGCTCGTAGTCGCCACACTCGTTACGCGCGACCAAGAGGTGCCCCTCAAACCTCAAGTCGCCAAGATAACCAGTCCGTGGATTCCGGACACCGTTAAGCGATGGGAAGGGCCAATCGTCGAGATGGCTAAAAAGTACGACATGGATCCTAACCTGCTCGCCATTATTATGACGCTGGAGTCAGGCGGCTACTCACAGGCCGAGAGCGAAATTGGCGCTAAGGGGCTGCTGCAAATTACACCGCCGACGGCAGGTGACATTGCCGCCAAACATCTAAAAGAACCAGTGGAAACGTACGATCTTTCCGATCCACGCACAAATATTGAATTTGGCGCAGCCTACCTGGCGTACTTGCGCGAAGAATTTGGCGAACAAAGCCAAGCCCCCTCTTGGAACGCCACTGTTGAGCTGATCGCCGCCGGTTACAACGGCGGTCCAGGCACCGCCGGCAAGCTCTACCGGGGCGAAGGGATAACCAACACCGAGGCCGTCGCCTACTCACGCGACGCCTACAATATGTGGCGCGAGCGGCACGCCAACACAAGTCCAACCTACGACCGTTGGTTTGAGCGTGGCGGCTCACGCCTGATCGAAAAGGCTAACTCAGAACGATAAGCAACTCGTCAAAGTTATACTTTCAGACTGAGATTGTCCGTCCTCTCACCCTCAGGTTCTTGACTATATAAGTTAAGCGTACCCTCTTGTCCGGTCTTGACCTCATTTTTAAACTCTATATTCCGAGCAAAATCACCCTTCTCATCAATGGCGAGATTGCCGTAAGCTACGATTGCGCCATCGCTTCCACTCTGTAGTACATTTTTGCCGCAAGCCAGACCATGCCGGGAAGCAATGTTACAATTATGTTAGCATGCTAAAAACAAATACGCCCACAGACGCCTCGCCACTCCGACGCGTAATAGCATTTAGCATTGATTGGGGCCTGATCGCCGCCTATGTGCTAACTCTGTTCGGCATTGCAACAGCTTGGTCTGGCGGCGTCCCAAGCCCCTCCCTGCCCTATAACGCACTCCAGCACGAACTATTAGGCTTTATTGTCCTTACGTTGCCCGTAGTTACGTATTTTGCTGCCAGCGAGTACCGCAGCGGGCAGACTCTCGGCAAATACATTATGCGCATTCGGGTCACAACCCAGCAAGGCAAGCAACTCAGCTTACGGCAGGCAATAGGCCGCAATGTATTAAAATTTATACCTTGGGAAATGGCACATTTCTGCGTCCATCATTTTGTGGCAGCCAATCTAGAAAACCGCGAACCGGGCGCGATCACCATAATCGTTCTAATAATGACTTATGTGCTCGTGGCCCTATACTTAGGAACGCTGTTCTGGAGCGGCAACCATCGCCCCATCTACGACCGTCTCGTAGACTTAAAAGTCATACGACTCCGAAACTAACGTTCCACTGCTCTCGGCTTCAGTAGAACTTGCTGTTGTGGCACTAACGGCTTTTCCTACTTTTTTGTTGGAGACCTTTAAGCCCACAGAAGTACGCGATGGTCATAAACCAGGTGGCGTATGTTAGCATCAGAAAACGATTCGGCCAGCCGATCAGCACATCGGACCCAAACTTCCATTCGTTCTGTAAAAATCCGATGCCAAGAACGGTAAACATCAGTACAACACTGATCCACGGCAGATTAGCCGCCACTAGAATCGGCCGTCGTGCCGCAACCCAAGCCCGGCTAGCAAGCAGTTCTCTGCCCACCAAGAAAGCAGCAATCGGAAGGCTAGGCATGCCTATTGCTGCGGCCAAGCCATGAAAAATACCCTCCACGGTTGATTCCTCTACGGGCGTCGTTATAGGATCAACCGTAAAAAACGCCGCCATCGTCAAGCCGAAAGCAGTAGCCAGCAAGAAGAGGGATCCGATTTTGCCAAAACGTGTGCTCAAGTAAGGCCGCACAGCAAAAAACGAGCCGACGGCGCCAAGCGCCATAGCGATGAACGCCGCCTGCATCACCCAGCCAAAATCGCCAATCGCATATTCACTAAGCATGCGCCAGGACGGGTCAAGCTCCGGCTTAAGAAAATGTAGTGAAGTCAGCAAAGCCAGCGCCACAGCCGACGAAACAAATGCAAAACGCGCCGCCAGCACGGACATAGCCGATGCCGCCCTACTCTTACTCATCTTCCCGGCCATAAAGCCCCTCCCTTTTGTACTCTCTTTAATTCTCTTGGTCATGGTCAAAATTCTTATGCTTAAAAATATAGTATCAGTCTACAACAAATTCTGCGAGCACGAACTGCATTCCGAATTATTGGGTACCAAGATAATCGGCACAGCTTAACTAACACGAAGCAAAATGAGGGTCAGCTACAACTATGAGGGACAGGCAGTGGACAAAAGAACCGTAGCGGCAATTGCGGAACGGCTAGTAATCTTTGAGTGTTATAGAATTTGCCGCTTTTTGGATGAACTGCATGACTTGGCGGTTCATGCCGGCAAAAAGACGTGGCATATGGAACATCATGTTGCGCATGTAGAGGTTGAGCTTTGACGGCGCGATCATGCCCTTAAGAGTGACTGGAGCGATCTTCAGGTTTTGCGCTATAAAATTCTGCATCACGTTTTGGTACTGTGCGAAAGCCTTGTCATAATCGCTGCCTGCGTTTTTTAACTCGCCCGCAAGGACATAAGCGCCCACCAATGCCACGCTCGTACCCTGTCCGGACGCCGGAGATGGACAATAGGCGGCATCACCTGCCAAGGCTATTCGGCCTTTGTATAGCACTTGCATGTGCGCTTGCGCAATAAAATCAAGGTAGAAATCGGTAGAATCATGTATCTTCTCGACGAGCTTGGCGACCTCCCATCCCTTCTCGCCTGCAAATACATCAGCCAGGATTTGCTTTTGTTCTGCGGCGTTGTGGCGATCGTATTGCAGGGGTTTCGAGTTAAATAAGAACATGGCTTTCAGATCGCGGTTGTTGTTGGCAGTGTAAACTCCGATGCTCTTGCCTGCTACGCCGTACAAAATTTCCTGATTCTTAATTTCCAGGTAGTTAGGAATAGTGGCAATCG
>DATDBJ010000046.1:0-7136 GCA_036524895.1 Saccharimonadales bacterium (SeqCode) | reverse complement strand
AGCTTTTGCTACCCAGTTATCGAAGTCGGCACGTGGCACGGCTTCGGCCACAAACCTCATACTTGCGAAGCCCGCTCCGCTGATATTGGCTGATGCCCCATTGTACTTGCCTGGCTCGTCAGCGATCAGATTTAATGTGGTCGTCATGCCCGGCATGGCGTAGATCTGACTGCCCAGCTGCGGTATCCAAAATGAGTTCATCGGTGCGTCGGAGGTTATTTCGAAATTAATCGGGGTATTTTCGGGGATCTGGAAATAGTTGACTGTTGCGATATTTTGCTCCGGATAGATAAAAAGCCACTTCCACTCGAGTGCGACCACCTGGATGGTTAGCGGTTTTTTAGGGCTACGAATTGGCTGGTAGGGGTCGAGCTTGTGACTGGTTTGCCAGGTAACGACCGACAGCACTAAAATAATTGCGCATGGAACCGTCCACCATAGTGCTTCAATCCCTTTGTGGCCATCCCAGTCTGGGGTATACTTAGTCTTTTTGTTGACGGCTCGGTACTTCCAGACGATAAAAATTGTCAGCGCATACACCGGTACAATTACTAGCAAGCTAAGCAGTGCCGTAAAGAAAATCAGGTCCCGCTGCTGAAGGGCAATTAATCCTTTAGGCTCCAAAATCGCCACTGTGCCGCGCAGCGCCAAGACCGCTACCGCGGTAACCATCAGTGCAACAAGTGCCGCCATCAAAAACGCTACATACCTTGCAACGGGCTTGGTGTTAAAATTTTTACTAATTTTATTGAGCGCTTTGATCAGCGATTGTGGCAGTCGCATCTTAGTTTCATTCTAGCACAAGCATCATCACATATTGTTTTGCATTTTAAGGAAGGGTCGTTACTATAAATACATAAGGACTTTGTGGGAGTGCTTGGGGGTTGGTCGAGATGAAAGCAGGCGAGGATAAGGTGTCCAAGGGTGAACGTTTAGCTCGTAATTCCGTGCGACTTGATAGGGACGGAGTTATCCGACTAACGTATGTCGGGCCGCAGAGCCGGGCGACCATGCGAACTTTAACTGATTCCTTGTTGCAGCTAATGGCCAAACAGCGCGAGGCCGGCCGCGAAGTGTTAGTGCTGTCCAACATGCGCAAGGTGAAGGGTAGTGATAGCGGTGCCCGACTGGAGGCTAAATGGTTTTTGGAAGAGACTGACTATGATGCTTTGGCGGTAGTGGGTAATCGCTATCTGCAACCTCTGATTTTCTTTGTGTTGCGCGACTACAGGCGGGGACGGGCAGTTAAGTATTTTGCCGACGAGAAATCGGCGCTTCGTTGGCTGCTGGACTCTGCGCGTGATAACGGCTTCCACAAATTAAAATTAACCAACAGGCTCAGGTGGGCCGTATACCCTCTTATCTTGCTGCTGCTCGCGGCTACTGCCCTAAGCTGGCAGCAGGCGCAGCGTCGGTTAGAGGTCGAGGCCGCTCGGCAGTTTGATGCCGAGTTGCTTAAAGACGCCGAAGCGCTAAAGTCCCGTATGCGTAGTTACATCGATGCGCTCTATGGGTTTCGCGGTCTATTCCATGCAAGCGATGATGTGAGCGAGCGCGAATTCCATGATTACTTTGATTCGCTCGACTTAGGACAGAGCTACCCGGGCTTCAACAGCATCAACTATGTTACGCGCGTTGCCGAGGCAGATAAAATGGCATTTCTGGCCAAAATCAGGAACGACCGCAGCCTGCGGCCGGAGGGCAATCCAGGCGTTGCCATAACTCCGGAAAGCAATCATTCCGAGCACTTTATCGTTACCTATTTAGGTGTCGAAGGGGCTGGGAGCGGCCAGGGCGTAGACCTGGCCACCAGCAACGAGCGGCAGGCCACCTTGGAGTCGGCACGGGATAGCGGCGAGCCAACGGCCACAGATACGATTTTTTTACTGAACGCTCAGGGCAAAGAGCAGCCCGACCGGCCCGGTTTTCTGGTAACTCTGCCAATCTATAAAGCCAATGTGCCTGACTCTTTAGTCGAACGCCGCGCCAATCTGGAAGGGTTCGTCAACGCAGTGTTCGACTACAGCAAATTATTCGACCAAACGTTTAGCGCGGCTAAGGGCACTGGTGTGGGCATCCGAATTTTAGACAACAACGACACTGCCGTATACCAATTAGCGCCCGTTGGTAATGCGTCTAGGTATACGGCTATACCGATAGACGTGGCGGGTCGCACTTGGAAAATAGAGATCCGGGTGCCAAAATTATTTGGAATCAGCAAAGCCGAGGCAGTGTTGCCCTCGTACATTATCGCCTTGGGCGTCTCTTTGGCGGCCTTTTTAGCGATAACGTTTTGGATGCAAAATCGTGGCAGACAGCGTGCATTAGACCTGGCAAGCGACATGACCGAGGATATCAAACTGGAGCGTAACGCCGCCGTGGCCACTAAAAATAAAGACGAAGCCATCTTGTCGAGTATCGGTGACGGTGTGCTGGTGCTTAATACTGAGGGGGTTATTGTGCTCTTCAATAAAGCGGCCGAGGCGATATCCGGATTTAGCGCTACCGAGGCCGTCGGTCGTCCATACAAACAAATCCTGAATTTCTTTAGCGCAAAAGATGGAAGCGAAGTCGGTGAGTTCGTCACTGATGCCCTGACTGGCAAGCGGGCTGAGATGGCGCGCAATACCATACTAAAGCGAAAGGACGGCAGTGACGTACCGGTCGCCGATAGCGCCGCGCCAGTGCGCGACGTTGACGGTCGGGTAACTGGCGCGGTAGTGGTATTCCGTGACGTAACACGCGAGAAGCAGCTAGAGCAAATGAAGGACGAGCTGCTCGCGGTTGCCTCACACGAGCTACGTACGCCAATGGGGGCGGTACGCGCTAACGTATCCATGATTTTATCGGGCGACTATGGCCCAGTGAACAAAGAATTGGTTGAGCCGCTTACTGATATTAAGGCCTCGACAATACGGCTTGTGGATTTGGTAAACGATTTGCTTAATGTCGCCCGGCTCGAGGCGGGGAGAATGAAGTTTATGCTGAGTGAGTTCGACATCCAAGGCACCCTTGAGGGTATAGTGAGCGACCTGGCTCCGTTGGGCAAAGAAAAAGGTGTGGCAATCACCTGCAGGCCCGGCCGGGCAATAACCGTGCAGGCCGACGTCGATAAAATCAAGCAAGTCTTAACCAATTTAATCGGCAATTCGCTTAAATTTACCACCCAAGGTAACATAACTGTTGCCGGCGAGGTGCAAAAAGGCGCAGTAGAAGTGATCGTAAAGGATACGGGCATCGGCATATCGTCCGAAGATCAGCAAAAATTATTCGGCAAATTCCAGCAAATTACTTCCGTACAGGAAGGTAAGCCGGCCGGTACCGGGCTAGGCTTATACATATCGCGCGAGATCGTCCGTAAAATGGGGGGCGATCTCCGGATCAAGCAGTCCGAGTCGGGCAAGGGTAGTGTATTTGCTTTTACCGTGCCGCTACCTGGAACGCCCGAGGCGCGGCAGGCAAAGACGCAGCTTGAGCATGAGGCCGCGCTGCATCCGGACCAGAAGTAACTAAGCATTAAAGGAGGTATCCATGAATAAAGTTTTAATAATTGAGGACGACCAGCCTTACCGCAAGGTCTATAAAAAGAAATTCGAGGTATCCGGTTTTGTTGTCGAAGTGGCAGAAGATGGCCAGGCTGGCCTAGAGAAAATGCATGAGTTTCGGCCGGACATTGTACTCGTGGACCTCATGATGCCCCGCATGGACGGTTTTCATTTCCTGGACGCCGCCAAGGCCGACCCGACGCTCAAAGATACGCCGGTCATCGTTTTGACCAACCTTTCTACTAGCGATGACGCGCAAAAAGTTTTGCAAAAAGGGGCGGTTGGTATACTGGTAAAATCGGACACGGAGCCAAACGCCATCATCGATAAAGTCAGGGAAGCACTAGCCGCCAATGGCCCCCAGGCCCCGGCTTAGCTGACAACCGCCGCATGGCGTATTTTTACGACATTAAGGATGTTACAGCCAAAAGGGTGGAGCTGGAGCGCATAAGTAAGAAAGTTGATAAAGTTAGATAAATAAGGAGTGGAATATGCAAAAGATAACACCTCATTTATGGTTTGACAGCGAAGCAGAAGAAGCTGCTGAGTTCTATACCTCTATATTTAAGAATTCCAAAATATTGGAAGTCGCTCGCTATGACGAAGCGGCCGAGGAAGTCTCTGGCAAAAAGGCCGGCACTGCCATGACTGTCCGTTTCCAGCTTGAAGGCCAGGATTTTATGGCACTCAACGGTGGTCCGGTATTTAAGTTTAACGAAGCAATTTCGTTTGTGGTGGACTGCGAAACCCAAGAAGAAATCGATTACTATTGGGAGAAAATGTCCGCTGTGTCCGAGGCCGAACAATGTGGCTGGCTGAAAGATAAGTATGGTGTTTCGTGGCAAATTGTACCTAGAGCGCTGAGTGAGCTTTTGAGTGATCCCGACCCGGCAAAGGTGCACAGAGTAACCGATGTTTTCCTCAAAATGAAGAAGTTCGACATCCAGAAATTAAAGGATGCAGCCGAGGGCAAGTAATTCGTTCGTTACGTGGTAATGTAAAATAAATAGGTAATAGAGAGTGGCTTATGACCGTAGATAGACTGGAAACTTCCGACATCGCAATTAAGGTGCAGGATCTGCACAAATCTTTTGGCAAGCTCAAGGTGTTGACCGGGGTTAACTTTACAGTAGAGCGCGGTAAGATTTTGGCGGTACTAGGGCCAAACGGCGCCGGCAAAACCACGGCCATCCGTATTTTGAGCACGTTGCTCCGGCCGGACAAAGGCGCGGCGTTTATTAACGGTTACCATGTTGTCGAGCAATCGGCCGAGGTGCGGGCCAGCATTGGCCTGACCGGCCAGTACGCGGCAGTAGATGAGTATCTGACCGGCGAAGAAAATCTGATGTTAATGGGCAGATTGTACCGTTTGAGCGTGGTCGACACCAAGCGCCGCACGCAGCAGCTTTTGGATTTGTTCGACCTTGCGGAGGCATCCAAGCGGCCGGTGCGTACATATTCCGGCGGTATGCGGCGCAAGCTCGACTTGGCCATGAGTCTGGTAGCGTCGCCGCCAATCATCTTTTTGGACGAGCCGACGACCGGGCTGGACCCGCGCTCACGCCTTACTATGTGGGAGACAATCAAACTGCTCGCCAAGAGCGGCATTACAATTTTGCTCACCACACAGTACATGGACGAGGCCGATAACCTGGCCGACAACATCGTGGTAATCGACGAGGGAAGAGTGATTGCCGAGGGAACTCCGGACGAGCTGAAGTCTAAAGTTGGCTCCGACCGCCTAGAGTTCACTATCAGCAAAAAGAGCAGCTTCGAAAAAGCCAAGAGGGCAGTGGGTGGTGAGTCTTCGCAGGCTGATCCGGAGCGCCGGGTGCTCAGCATTGCCAGCGGCGGCGGTTTGCCGCGCATCAAGAAAACCCTCGAGCGCCTGGACGACGCGCATATTGAGGTAGAGAACATCTCGCTGCGCCGCCCAACTCTGGATGACGTGTTCCTCACGCTCACCGGCCATGTTGTAACACAGGAAACTGCCGAAGAACAAACTGGCAAGCAGAAAGGGGGAAAGAAATGAACAACAATCCGCTAATCGCCCGAGTCGAGCCGGAGCAGCGCTCGCGCCTGTTCTGGTTGCTTAACGACACCTACGAGATGATGCGTCGCAGCATCATGCACATCGTTCGCAGCTTGGACCAAGTGCTCTCGTTAGTGCTGTTTCCTATCATGTTTATGTTGCTTAACCGTTACGTGTTGGGCGGGGCAATCGACACCGGAGACGTAAGCTACGCTAACTACTTATTTGCCGGAATTTTAGTGCAAACGCTGGCGTTTGGCGCCAATTACACAACGATCAACTTGGCGGTGGATCTAAAAGAGGGGATTGTTGACCGCTTCCGCTCGCTGCCCATGGCCAGCAGCGCGTTGGTGGTTGGGCACATCGCGTCCGACCTGGTGCGTAATGTAATATCCGGGGCCATAATAATCGCAGTCGGCTTTTTGGTGGGCTTTCGCCCCAACGCAACCCTGACTGATTGGCTGCTGGTGATCGGTTTGTCTATCCTGTTCACGCTCGCTATCTCATGGCTCTCGGCCATCTTGGGCCTGCTCGTTAAAACGCTCGAAGCAGCGCAGTGGATCGGGTTTGTGGTGATCTTTCCGCTAACCTTCATTTCCAGCGCCTTTGTGCCAACCGACACCATGCCTTCCGGCTTGCAAGCCTTTGCAGAGAACCAGCCGCTCACGCAAGTCATCAATGCGGTAAGGTCGCTTTTGGTCGGCACGCCAATGGGCAATTCCGGCTGGCTGTCGGTAGTCTGGTGTGTGGGCATCATCGCTGTTTCAATTCCTATTACTATCTGGCTGTTCCGCCGCCGCTCATCGAAGTAGTGAAGAACGACATTCGGGCGTGCCTGCATGGAGCATAGAGCTCTTGCTGCCTCGGGCGATAAACCTGCGAATTCTGCCATCGAAAAGCTGACCGAGCTGGGATTTAGCTAATATCTTAGCGTAAAGGTTCAGATGACGTCCGAAGCTTGGTCTTCAAACCGCTCAGCACCTTCCTTGTCCCAGGCGGCGACATATTCCCAGCCGCCATCGCCAACGACCGCCTCATGTAGCTGTCCGCTTTTTACTACAAATTCTTGCCTGGGTTTTACGTCCGTCCACTCACCGTTGCCGATGCGGATTCTGAGTGAGCCGTCTAGCGTATATAGAAAAGTCTGCTCGTGCCGAGTAACTATTACTTACGATGCTAAGCTCTTAGGTTTTCGGCTACGTGTTGCTGCAGGTATAGCTCAAAGTCGGCGGGCTGCCGGCGTAGTCTTGGCGGTACTGAGTTATTTTTTGAGCCAGCTGGCGAAGATGCGGCTTACAAGGGGTTCTGCAACGTAAACCATGAGCGGCACAACAATAGCAGTTATTACGAGAGTCCTAAGAGGCAAGGGCGAGATTTTGCCGAGCTGGTGCCCAAAAAGGAATTGCAGCAAAGTGATTACGGGGTAAATAGCCAGCCACACAACAATAGCAATCTTCCATTTTTTAGGTTCGGCAGGGCGGTGGTGCTTCATATCTGGTACTATTAGCTTAAGCGACTTTTGCTCATAATGCAAGCTACCGGGTGATGAAGCTGCGATG
>DATDBJ010000045.1:0-3662 GCA_036524895.1 Saccharimonadales bacterium (SeqCode) | reverse complement strand
TAAGCGGGTTTCCATGGAGCGCAAAATGGCATCAGCCACAAATAACCCTGCACCATTGCCCGAAATAAGAGCAGGCAGCGGCTGATGCGCATGGCCTGCGAGCCCAAGCGCAGTACGCCAGTGCCCAGAGCTGAGCTTTTCGTATTGCCCGTAAATACCCGTAACGATACCATGTGGCGTGCGGTGCGTAGCCAAAACCACTCTGCGCGGCCCGCTCATATCCTGGGAGGCTTGCGCCTCTACCAGCGCAAAACCAAGCGACAAAAGCGCGGCGCGCAAACCCTGAGGATTGCTCATTACCGGACCATACTTGCCTTGGACTTCCACCTCAAGCTGTACATTGTAGTGGTTTGCGAAACGGCTGAGGTCGTGCGCGGCGTCGGTTAGAGTCGAGGCGATCGAGACCGGCTCCAGCTGCATTTTGGTTTGCCTGTGCATAAGATCAAGACGCAACAAATAACTGTCTACAAGCGTGAGCGCAGCAGCCGCCTGCGTGCGTATTGCCGCAGCATCGGTCAGTCCTACTTGCCCGGTCAGCTGTCCCAGCTCGGCCTGGCGCGCAATAGCAGTCAAGGGCGCCTTCAATTGCTCGGCTACCGAAAGAAGCAAACTATCAGCCCGCAAACCGCACCCTCCAGATGAAACATCCATACCTAAACCCCCGTGGTTAGGTATAGTATATCACCTGTCCGGCGAGGTTTTAGGGAGAGAAGACGATGTTTGGTAATATATGGTTTTCAAAATCAGACTGGTAGTCTTTTGATTCGGTCCAAATCTTGAGGGTTAGGTTGCGCATCGGCAGTACAACCATCACACCTTGTTTTTCGTCCTCTATCTCCCCGTCAAAACGAGTGCCGATCGCGCTAGAAACTTTAGGTAGCGTCACAGGAGACGCCGATACTTTCTTGTTCTCCACGTCGTCACTAAACGAGTCCACGACGCGGTCGTAAGTCTGCTCTACTACCTGAATGCGCAGTGCGTATGCCGTTCCCTTTTTGCGGCCCGTAGCTGGCACGACACTAGGGTGGAAATAATCATCGACTGGCGTACTACCCGAACCGTCCTCGTTTACGTAGCCGCTCCATGTTCTTGGGTATTGGACAGTCACGCCGCCAAACTGATCTGGCGCTTTGTGGGTTTTAAGCGGGCTCTTGGATTCTTCGGCATACTTTGCCGCGTCAGCCGCCTGGGTAGCCTCTTTACTTGCCTCTGCGGCCTTGGCGGCTTTTTTGTCGCTGTTGTTCTTGTAGTCCTGGCGGCCAGCAAACGCCCAGGCGCCAAAACCGATTGCGCCAAACAGGAGCATAATTGCTACGATCAAAGAAATCAGCATACTGCTGACATAGCCGCTCTGATTACTATTCATAATGCTCATGGTAAACGAAGCTGCCAAGCGGCGCAAGTCATTTGTAGCGATAGAGGAATACCCCGTTTTGCGTAGCGGCAGGTTTTTTACCTGGAATCGGGAACGCAAAACTCGCCAAACGCACCGGTTTCTGGCCGCGCCAAGTCTCTATACGCGCGTCCAGCTTGGACATTTGCCGCAAGATCATAAAGGTGAAGATGGCGTCGGCCGGCGGCCACTTAACGACAAAATAATCGCCCCAGATGATGCGCACTTGCTTGCGGTAGCGCCAGGTGCGTAGCCATGAAATTGCAGCCAAAATCGGGCTTAGCTCAATGCCCACAGCGTTAACTCCGCGTTTGGCGGCCGCCACCAAGACCCGCCCGTCGCCACAGCCTAGCTCCAGCATCGTCTCGCCCGGCTTAAGTTCCAAAAGGTCGAGCGCAGCATCCATATTGCGGCGCAATGTCGGCACATACGGCGGGCCAAAAAAGACCACGAATCCAATCGCCAAACTCAAAATTAATACTACCAGCAAGGCCGTAGTCATGCGCTAAACCTTGCTTTGCAACTTTAATTTTTCGATTTTATTTTCGGCTTGCTGTAGGTGTTGCTCGAGTGCCGTAATCAACGTAAGCCCTTCTTCGTACAACTTCACCGCGTCATCTACCTGCACGTCACCCGCCTGCAACTTATCCAGCACGGTTGCCAGCTTACTGCTGAGGGCTTGGTAATCATCTTTGCCTGTCATAAATCTACTCCATACTAACGTTTTTAACGCTGGCTGTCACGCGGGCGTCGCTGAGGCTGATGCTGATGTCATCACCAGCTTCTATTTGTTTGCCGCTGCGAACGAGCGAGCCGTCCAGCCTTACTAGTGCATAGCCACGTTGCAGAGCGGCTTGCGGGTCGAAGGCGTGCAGCAATTGTCGTTTGTTATTTAGCTGCTGCTTAGCAACAACAAGTGCACGCTCCGCAGTAACATGCAGAATACCCGCCGACAGCGTAAGTTCGGTCGCAAAATCCTTAAGTGCGCGCCGGGCCTCACGCTCCAGCCGTTCTTTATCGGCCTCCAGGCCCGCAAGCACTGCGCGGCGGTCGGGTACGAGCAACTCGGCTGCGTTACTGGGAGTACTGGCGCGCCGGTCGGCTGCCAGCTCAGCCAGGCTTACATCTACTTCGTGCCCGATTGCCACTAATGTTGGAATACGGCTAGCTGCTACGGCACGCGTAACTTGCTCCGTGCTGAAGGCCTGCAAATCCTCAGCACTGCCGCCACCGCGAGTTATTACCAAAACCTCCGGAGGCTCGGCCATCTGGTTACACTGCTCGATTGCCGCCACCAACTGCACAGCCGAAGCTTCGCCCTGCACTTGCACGTCGATCAACGAGATTCGCATCCCACCCCAGCGAGCGCTCAGCACTTTTACAAAATCACGATACGCCGCGGATTCGGCAGACGTAATAAGGCCGATGTGCGTCGGCGGATGCGGCAACGGGCGCTTACGCTCCGGCTCAAATAGCCCTTCTTTCGCCAGCTTCTCTTGCAGCAGCGTGGCGGCTTTTTTAATCGAGCCCTCGCCTGTCGGCCGAATCGAAATAACACTCACGCTAAACCCATACTGCGGATGCAGCCGGGGCATGCCGCTCACCGCCAAAAGCATGCCATCCTCCAGTGGCCCAGGCAGCTGATACACCGTACCAAAAAAGCGCACCATCGCCGTCTCATCCTTGAGGTCAAAATAAACCCAGCGGTTTTTACTGACCTTAAAGTTAGCCAGCTCGCCGGTCACCGTAACATGCGGGTACGCGTACTCCAGCGTCTGATTGAGCACGCCCACAAATTCGCTAACAGTAAAGATAATTTCAGGATTCATGCGGCTGATCTAGAGGCGTTTTGCCCGTCCGATGCACCGTCTGATGATATAAAACGTACCCTGGCGGCAATTGGATGAGCGTTGTCAGCACGCGGTACATAACCGTAACTGGCAAGCTCAACGCAGCCGGAATACCGCCTGCGGCCAAAACGCCGATCATTAATGCTTCATAGATACCCGCTCCGCCCGGCAATACAGAAACCAAGCCGGCAAAATTAGCAACAGAGTAAGCGACGATGATCGCCCCAAGATTAACCCACTCGCCAAATGCCACATACACTGCGTAAATCGACAAAATCGCCGATATATTAACCACCAGCGCCCACAGGAACGGCCCACGCAACTCCTTATAACGCGCCTCTATCGCTTTGTAGTTAACGTGCAGGTCTCTCACAATGCCCTCGGCACGCTCGGTGCTAATGGCGTCTTTCTTGTGTTTT
>DATDBJ010000044.1:0-16312 GCA_036524895.1 Saccharimonadales bacterium (SeqCode) | reverse complement strand
CTTCTCCAGCACCTTGCCGTCAATAAGGCTCTTAATGCGCACGTTCACGATTGAACCGCCGCGCCCCATAACCTTTTGACTATACTCGACTACGCGGTATGGCACACCCTCATACTGAAAAATAGTTCCCTTCTTAAGATCAGTAATACTTAAAGCCATCTTTTCTCCTATAGAACTGTAATTAACTGCTGTAATTGCGCGGAAAGTTGGGCCACATCTGCCGCGCTCAGCAAATTATACTCGCTCGCCTTTAATATGGTCGCCTGGATTGACTCCAGACGCTCCACCGCCTCTTTAGCGAGCCTCTGCTGATCCTCCCGGGTTTCGGCCATGCCGTAATCCCGGACATCGAGGCGGATATCAGTCGCCTGAGCTTTAAGAGTCATTACCGTCTCACGCACATTCAGCGGCAAGCTATCAATATCCAACCCTGACACTAAGCGGGCAACGTGTGCACTGATGTCTTTGGCGAGCTTGAACGGCGATGTCTCTTCCACTCGCAAACCTCCTTACGATTAGCTGTTAGCTACAAAAGGCAGTAGTGCGATGTGACGGGCGCGCTTGATAGCGGTAGCCAAACGGCGCTGCTGGCTCTCGGTGAGGCCAGTCTTTTTGCGGGTCTCGATTTGCCCATATACGTTTACGTAGCGCTGCAAGGTCTTTACGTCCTTGTAGTCAAAATACGGAACATCCGTACGGTGCTTAAAAATCTTTGCCATAAGTTAATTTCCTCTTTCTAACTAAAATGGAATGTCGTCTAAATTAATTGGTTCGTCGCCGATGTCTTCGACAACTTCGTCTTTTTTCTTGGTTGCGCTGGCACTTGAGCTGCCGCTAGCTGCCGGTGCACTGCTGCCACCTGTTCCGGCGCTTACAAAGTTGAAGTCTTCTACGACTACCTCTACTTTGCTGTGCTTTTGGCCGTCTTTTTCCCAGCTGCGCTGCTCAAGGCGTCCGCTAACCAATAAAGGTCGCCCCTTCTGGACATACTGAGCGATAATCTCGCCTGTCTTACCCCATGCCACGCAGTCGATATAGCTCACGCTCTCCTGCTGGTTGCCGTCTGCGCCACGCCAGGTGCGATTGATCGCCAGTCCGAAACTGGCAACACTCTGGCCATTGGGCGTCGTGCGCACCTCTGGATCGCGCGTCAGGTTGCCCATCAGAATGACTTTGTTAAACCCCTTTGCCATATCTTACCCTCACTTATATTTCCAGGCCAAGGCTAGCACCTCTTGCCTATTTTGTTAACTATTCTTCGGTTTTTTCTTCTGTAGATTCACCACGCTCGGCAGCCTTCTTGGCCTTTTCCGCCTTCATGGCTTCTGCCTTAGCGATGGCTTTGAGGTCAGGCTTGGTGATCAAAAAACGGATCACTTCGTCGGTGATGTTGAGCACGCTCTCCACCTTCTTGACGTTCTCGGCCGGCATTTCTAAGGTGTAAATAACGTACACGGCAGACTCGTTTTTCTTGATTGGGTATGCCAGCTTGCGCTTGCCCCAATTGTCGGTGTTAACGACTTTGCCGTTGTTATCAGCAAAGATCTTCTCGACCTTGCCGCTGCCTTTTTCCAGATCAATCTCTAGACCCGGGTGGTATAGAACCGCAACTTCGTACTGGTTCATGCGTTCCTCCTTTGGAATCGCGCCTGTTTTCAGGCGGATGCATACAAGATACCTTGCATGCAGGTTAATTAATAACAGGGGTAATTATACTATGTTATCTTCGTATTCTCAAGGGCCGGGTTCCGTACGCGGCCCCAAGGGGCTAGCCGCCTCAGCGACGCCTCGGCTGAAATAGCCCGCCGCGCAAACGCTAAGCGAACTGACGGATTTTATGCTTCGGACGATTGCACGGGGACGGGTTCGGCTGGTGCGGAGCCGAAAACTTCTTCCAGGGAGCTTACCAGGACTTCGCGGGGGCGAGCGCCGTCAGCCGGACCGACGATGCCCTGTTCTTCCATTTCCTCGATCAGGCGCGCGGCGCGGCCGTAGCCGATGCGCAAGCGGCGTTGCAGCAGTGAGGTAGAGGCCTTGCGGCCTTCGATCACGCAGCGCACGGCGTCCTTAAACATGTCGTCGTCGGAGCCGCCTCCGCCGCCACCCATATCGGCCACCACGCCGCCCTTACCGTTAAGCTGCACAGGCTGGCTGATCACTTCGTCATCATATTGCGGCGGACGCTGCATGCGGATAAAGTCGGTCACCTTGCCAGTCTCATCGTCGCTAATAAACGCGCCCTGAACACGCTTGGGCTTGGGCATGTCGGCGGTCAAGAGCAGCATATCACCCATGCCCAGGAGCTTTTCAGCACCCATCTGGTCGATAATAGTACGACTGTCTACCTGGCTGGCAACAGTAAACGCAATTCGAGCCGGAACGTTAGCTTTAATCAAACCGGTAATAACATCTACCGAAGGGCGCTGCGTGGCCAGCACTAAGTGGATGCCGACGGCGCGGGCTTTCTGGGCGATGCGCACAATCAGCGCCTCGACATCGCGAGCGGCCATCATCATAAGGTCGGCCAACTCGTCGATAACAATCACGATGTAGGGCATGCCCTCCTCTTTTTTGAGCGAGTTATACTCCACGATATTGCGCTTGCCTACCTCGGCCAGCGCCGTGTAACGGCGTTCCATCTCGGCCACCGCCCACTTAAGCGCGCTAATACACTTTTCAGGCTCGGTGATTACGGGCGTCAGAAGATGCGGGATATCATCATATGGTTTAAGCTCTACCTGCTTTGGGTCAACCAAAATGAGCTTGAGGTCGCTTGGACTGTTGCGATATAGCAGGCTGGTCAGAATAGTGTTAATCATCACCGACTTACCGGAGCCGGTTTGGCCAGCAACCAAAAGGTGCGGCATTTTATCAAGCGCGGCAGCAACCGGCTTGCCGGAGATGTCTTTACCTATTGCAAAACCAAGCGGGCTGGACATTTCTTTCCAGTCCTGGGATTGAAGGATTGAGCTGAGACGAACTGTCGCAGATTTGACGTTCGGCACTTCGATACCCACGGCACGCTTGCCGGGGATTGGGGCTTCCATGCGGATTGAGTGAGCGGCAAGGTCGAGTGCCAGGTTATTCTCCAGCGCTGTAATTTTAGTGAGTTTGACGTTTGCGGGCGGCTTAAGGGTGTACTGGGTGACGCGCGGGCCAACGTTAGCACCCTCCATTTCGACTTCAATGTTGAAGTTGGCGAAGGTGTCTTTGATGGTCTCGGCGTTAACTTGCACGTTGCCAGCATCGGCTTTATCTTGCTTTTGATCTAATAGATCTACCCCGGGGAACTTCCAGTTCAGATCGCTGGCCAAGGTAAGGGCTTCATGGTTCTCTCCTGGAACTAGTTTTTCGGCCTTGTTTTTAAGGCCGGCAAACGACTTGCCGCCGCTATGATGCTCGACCGGCACGCCCTCGTTGAGCTGGAAGCCGCTGGATTCGGCGCGCACCTTGAGTGCACCCAATTCCGAAACTGTCTCGCGCTTCTTAAATAGGCCTCCAAGGGCCAGGATCACACGGGGCGAAATACCAAACGCGAAAAAGGCGCTCAAGACGGCAAAAATGGCGAACATCAGTGCCGCCGGAAAGGGGTCGAGAGCTTCGAGCACTGCCCTGCCGATTGTCTCACCGGTAAAACCGCCCTTACTAATGTGACCGCCCGCAATGTAGGACATATCGTGATCGAACGCCGTGTGCAACCAGACGGAAACGAACACTAGAACTCCGAACACGCTAAACAGTTTGCCGCGCGGAATGCGGTTTTCCTCGCCAATAAATTTGTAGACTCCCCAATACACAAGCGCCGCGGGCAGCAGATATGCCGCCCAACCAAATGCCCAGTAGGCACCTTCAAACATGCCAATCGGCAAACTGCCGCCGGTACCAAAACCGCCCAGCAGCAAGAAAATTGCCAAAACGCAAAGCACAATGCCGCCAGTTAGCGGCCAAAACGGTGAGCGTTCGACATCCTCATCACCCCTTTTCCTTCGTGTTTGTTTTTTTCTCTTACCCATATCGTTTTTGTTATTATACCACTCTTAGGCATAAGGGTTAATGCAAAGACAACTATAGCAAAAATTACAACTTTTGTCAACGCCGCGGGGTTTGGCGCCCTTTGCCTGACCAACCTGGTGGTGACACCTCCTCCTCTGCCTGCCCCTCGGGACGGGCCGCCGCAAGACTATTGGCAACTGCCATAAGCGCCCGCGCCACCCTCATCCTTAGCGGCACATGCCTATGTGCTTCCCCTTGCTGTTGTCGCCGTTCTTCTTGTTGGCTAGTCTCATATAACCGCCTAATGTCGGTGTCACTTCGCACCAACCGTCGGTTAGCCGACCGATTGACACGCAGCGCTTGTTCTTCGCTTGCACCCCACGTATCCAACAAATGTTTGACCCGCAGCCGCTCGCGTAAAGATAGCTCGTTAGCAGTCCGCATGACAGTTTCTTCGCTCTCGACCCTCACCGCTTCGATCAAGCGGGTGATTACCGCCCCGCCGTCCGGCTTTTTGCCCATTCTGGAGCGGACCATTAATACAAAAGGCTTACCGTCACAGTAGGCCAGACTGGCGTCGGTGCCGAATGGATCATGATGAACGTCGCTTCGTAAAAGGCCGTCATCTTTTGCCTCGTATACTGCTCGAAGTTCAGCAACCGTATCTGTTACACCACTAATCTGAGCCCATCGGGCAAACGAAGTCTCAAAAAGCTCAGTACGCATGCCATCGGCTTGACGATTAGGCGCATACAGAAGATTTCCTAACTTCTTGGCTATTTCGATTAACTCATCAAGATAAAGGCGTCCGTGAGCCTTTTCTAAAAAACCAAAGGCGGCATTCATAGGCGGCAGTTCTGTATTAAACCATTCCTCCGGCCGCCTTTCCTTGAAACTTATCTGTCTTTCAACTGGCGGCGCATACTGAAACATTCCTTTAGGGACATGTACGTCCCAATAGAGTTGCTCTTCAGCATCTTTTACCTCTTTTAAGATTCGCTCCGCCTCCCCTGCTGATCGCCAATCTACCGAGATCTCCGAAGCCTCGCCTGGAGGAGATGGCCCGCCACGTAAATCAGGTAAATCAATTGGCGCAAAACTTCCTGGATAGGGCCTGTGGTCTTGGTCCCCTGTCATAACCCGCCTCGCTTGTTATGGGTTTGCACATTTATTGTGCACAATCCACGAGGTAGCGGTCAGTAAGATAGTCTACCGTTTGAGTGCGACTTCTAATCGACCCGGGCGTCTTGGCCGAGGAGGCGGGCGCGCATGGCCTGGAAGCGCTTTTCTTGCTCGAGGGCGACTTCTTCGCTGGTTTTAGTGCGGCCGCCGGAGGCGGTTTTGACTTCGCCCTTGCCGCCGATCACATTGACCACCGGGATGACGATTGGGCTGCGCTGAGTTTGCTCAAAGAGGTAATGCGTGATGTGGTCTTTTAGTTCAGCCTTGAAGCGGTCGAGGTCGATGCGCTTGAACCGCTGGTTTACGGCGCGGCGCAGCTCAGCACGCAGGCCGTTCATCAGCTCCTCTTGCTCGCGCATATAAATAAAGCCACGGCTGACAATATCTGGGCTGGTTAGCAAGTTGCCGGTCTTCTTGTCGATAGTTACAACTACGGTCACCAGGCCGCCCTCGCTTAAGAGCACGCGGTCTTTGACGACAACGTTGTTGACCACAGCGCCAGTTTGGTCAACCAGCAAACTGCCACATGGCACGTCGGGCAGTTGCTCCCAGGAATCTGCAGTAAAGGCAAAACTGTGGCCATTCTCGGCCTGGATGATGTTTTTGCGGGCCCAACCTTCTTCTACGGCCATTTCTTCGAAATATTTACGAGGCAGCGGTCCACCATAAATTGGCAGGAAGAATTTGGGGCGCACGATGTGCAGCATCTCGCGGTATTCGTCGCGGGCGGCGTGACCAGAGACGTGCAGCGGACCGACGCCATCAACTTCGTGAGTAGGGTGCCGGAATAAGAATACGCCGCGACGAATGAGGTCGTCTGCCAGGCGGGCGTACGATTTTTCGTTGCCCGGGATTGGGGTAGAACTGACTACCACTGTATCGCCTTCGTGCAACTTGATGTACTTGTGCTCACCCTCGGACATACGTTGCAGAGCGGCACCAGGCTCGCCCTGACCTCCGGTGCAAATTACCAACACTTGATCATCTGGAACATTCGGCATGTCGCGCATCGGCAGCACGGTACCCTTAGGGATTTTGAGCAACCCTTGACGCACGGCAATCTCGGCGTAGCTCATCATACTGCGGCCGTCCAATGCTACACGGCGACCAGCGGCTGCGGCGGCGTTAATGATCATCTGCACGCGGTTCATGTTGCTGGAGAAAATTGCGCAGAACACACGACCTTCGGCACGGCCGATGATGTCGTGGAAGCTCTGCTGGAGTGTGTGCTCGGTTGGGGTACGGCCAGGCTTGGTGGTCCCACAGCTATCGCTCATGAGTAACAACACACCCTCATCACCGAGCTGGCGCAAGCGCTCGGCGTCGGTTGGCTTTTCGTCCAGAGGCTCCGGGTCCAAACGCCAGTCACCGGTGTTAACAATTCGGCCGACCGGAGTATCTACGACTATACAGCTCGATTCTGGCACAGAGTGCGTAATGCGTACCAACTCTACTGTTAGTGAGTTCATAACTGCACGCTCGTGATTGTCCATGTCTAGCGGGCGCAGGTCTGGCTTGTACTGCAGGCCGGTTTCGGCAGCCGCGTCTTCAAATGTCTTTTCGACCACGCCAAGAGTGAAGCGCGAGCCGAATATTGGCGCAGGTACACGAGGAACGATGTGCTTAAGCCCGCCTAGGTGGTCGAGGTGACCGTGAGTAATCACGTAGCCGCGCACTTTGTGTCGGATGCTTTCCAGGTATGTCGGGTCGGCGATAGTGTAGTTGACACCTGGCAATTCAACGCCCAAGTTGTTGCCGCAGTCCAACACCAGAGCGTCATTCTGCCATTCGATGACCTGCATGTTCTTTTCACCGATGTCATTCTGCCCACCCAAGAAGGTAATTTTGAGCTTGTTAAAATCGTCGGTAATGAAGTTGGCGCGGCGCTCTTGTTGTTGCTCGGCCGCAGGCATGTACTGGTTAGCGATACGCTGCGCGTCGGTTTGGGCGCGCTTTTGGGCGCGCACAGCTGCGCCACGCGACTGCATTGCGCCCGGCACGCTCAAGGGTGCACCAGTGACGGCTTTTGGATTGCCGCGGCGCTGGCCCTGGTTGTTGTTTGGCCTATTTCCGTCGCGTGGGCGTCTAGGTGGCCTGTTCTGATTTTTATCCATATATTGTTTCCTTTCTCTTTAAGAGATTGTGCTATTAGTTACGAAATAAATTTGGCGATGGTTTCAAAGTCATCGAATAATGTTTGCCTCAGCGGCCTGTTGTATAACACTGCCGCCGGATGGTATAGAGGTAAAAGCGTCCGCCCCTCCCACTGCTGCGGCTTTCCATGCACCTCACCGATCTTCAGCTCTGGCAGAAAAGAATTGGTACCATGACGCCCCAGCGTTACGATGAGCATAGGGTCGATCACCTCTACCTGAGCCTTCAGATATGGCCAAAAGGCCATTTTTTCGACGGGCTTGGGGTCGCGGTTTTTTGGCGGGCGGTACTTAACGATGCTTGTGATAAAAACATCTTCCCGCTCCAAGCCGATGCTGGCGAGCAGCTCGTTCAAAAACTTGCCTGCCGCGCCAACGAATGGCTTGCCGGTCAAATCTTCGTTCTTCCCGGGCGCTTCGCCTATGAACATAACTTTGGCGTTCGGACTACCCTCGCCCGGCACAAGGTTCGTGGCCATTTTGGCCAAATCCGGGCAGACATTGTTTTTTACAATCTCTGCCGCGATCTGGTCAAGCTTAGCTTGCCTGTCCTGCACCTATCTTCGCTTCCTAAAGATGACTAGGCTCAGTTCGCGCACGCCGATAAAAATCAAGGTCAGAGTTATGGCGTAGTCGAGCAGGCTGCCGCTGTCGATGGCCCAACTGGCGAAGGCATAGGCCATACCCAGGGCGGCCAGGCCGAAAACGACCTGGAATACCCTGTTCTCAAATAACCGGTTAAACTTGCTCGGGTGCTTTAACTTTTCCATCTTTCAGTTCGCGTGCAGCGGCCTTCATGCTCAGCTGCAACCTCCCCCTATCGTCAATTGCAACCAATTTGACGGTTACTTTGTCGCCCTCTTTTACGACGTCGCTGGGCTTATTTACTCGCTCTTCGCTCATTTCGGAAACATGCACCAGGCCATCCTTACCCGGCATAATCTGCACGAATGCACCGAAGTCCATAACACTCACCACAGGCTTGTCGACGTAAATGCGACCAACTTCCGGTTCGGCAACAATACTCAGGATCCATTCCTTAGCCTTTTCGATGCTTGCGCCGTCTGGGCTGGCGATCATGATCGTGCCGTCGTCTTTGATGTCGATTTCGGCACCTGTTTCGCCGGTGATCTTCTGGATAGTCTCGCCACCCTTGCCGATCACTTCGCGGATCTTGTCCGGATTAATCTTTATACTCTCTACACGAGGAGCGTATGGACTGAGTTCCTTACGCGGCTCGGCAATAGTGGTCAGCATGTGCTCTAAGATGTGAGCGCGACCTTCCTTGCCCTGCATCAATGCTTTTTTGAGCAGCTCTACATCGAGGCCGTGGACTTTCATGTCCATCTGCAGGGCGGTGATACCCTTGGACGTACCGGCCGTCTTGAAGTCCATGTCGCCGGCAAAATCTTCGGCATCGGCGATGTCGCTCAAGATAATGGCCTTGTCGTCCTGGATCATCAGGCCCATAGCGATACCGCTGACTGGTGCCTTTAGAGGCACTCCGGCGTCCATCAGTGCCAAACAGCTACTGCAAGTTGCGGCCATACTGGTAGAACCATTCTGGCTCATAATTTCGGTAACGGAGCGGATGGTGTATGGAAATGCATCTTCTGCTGGCAGAACCGGCAGCAACGCGCGCTCTGCGAGAGCACTGTGGCCGATTTCGCGGCGGCCTGGACTGCCCAAACGCTTAATTTCACCAACAGTGTAGCCAGGTGCATTGTAGTGATGGAAGAAGCGCTTGTCTTCGCTACGTTCCATAGTGTCGATCATCTGGGCGTAGCTTAGCGGGGCTAAAGTTACGATATTCATGCCTTGGGTCAGGCCACGAGTAAACAGGCTGGAGCCATGCGCTCGGGGCAAGAGGCCAACTTCGCTGCTAAGCTGACGAACTTCTTCAAACTTTCGGCCGTCGGGACGGACGCCGTCTTCCAAAATCCCTTTTCGGACATCTTTGTTGGCAGCGCTGGCAAACGCGTCATCATAGCTGCGTTTTACAGCGTCCCACTCGTCGCCGAGCTGTTCGGCAAAATGGTTCATCAGCTCCTCGCGCAAAGCATGCATGCGCTTGTGACGCTCGGCCATTGGCGCGCGGAGTTTCTCGCCCATTTTGCCCTTCAAAAATTCATCTACCTGCTTTTGAACGTCTTCGTCCGGCAGGGACAATTCGTACTCCTGAGGAGTTACGCCAACTTTTTTGATGAGTTCTTGCTGAAGCTTGATTGCCGGCTGGATAGTCTCTTGCGCCCAAGCCAGGGCATCGATCACTCGTTCTTCGCTAACTTCGCTAGCGCCAGCCTCAACCATCATGATGCCGCTTTCAGTGCCAGCGACTACTAGATCAAGATCATTCTTGGTCATGTCTTCCAGAGACATAAATGCCTGTGGCTTGCCATCTACCAGGCCGATGCGGAGCCCCGCAACCGGACCTTCAAAAGGCGCGCCGGTGAGCATAAATGCTGTGCTCATGGCAATCATGGCCACCATGTCCGGGCGAAAAGCCGGGTCGGTGCTAAGAACAGAGGCGACGCCCTGTACTTCGTGGCGGTAGCCCTTTGGCCACAATGGGCGAATTGGGCGGTCGATCAGGCGGCCGATCAGTACGGCTTCGTCGCTCGGCCTGCCTTCGCGCTTGATAAAACGGCTGCCGCTGATCTTGCCGGCGGCGTAAAATTTCTCTTCGTAATCAATACTCAAAGGAAAGTAGTCAAAGCCGGTAATTGGTTTGTCACTCACCATAGCGGTACCCAGAACAACGGTGTCGCCGTAGCGAGCAATCACGCTGCCGCTAGTACGAAAGCCAACGCGGTTAACCTCAAGGCTAAGCTTGCGGCCGCAAAAATCGGTTTCTACTTTTATTATTTCTTTTCCGAACGGGTTGATAGTCTGTCCCATCAAAAATCAGACCTTTCTGCTAGGAGCGTAGCGAACACAGTTCAAATATATGGCATCCCTTGTGCTAATGCGGAGCTATATATCTGTTCTCTGTCCGCTACGCGTCAAATCTAGTAGCTTAATGTGCACAAGCTTGAGGCCTCGAAGTTCGAGGCCGGTAGTCTATGCACTAGCGGCGGATACCGAGTTTCTTGATCAGCTCAAGGTATGCATTAGAGTCGCGTCCGGCGATGTATTGCAGGTGGCGCTTGCGCTTACCGACCATTTGCAGCAAACCGCGGCGTGCAGCGAAGTCCTTTTTGTTGGTCTTCATGTGCTCGGTCAACTCTTTGATGCGCTCAGTTAAAACACCAACTTGTACGCGGGCGCTTCCGGTGTCGTTTTTACTTGTTTGCAGGTCTTTAACGACTGCCTGCTTTTTCTCACTTGAAATCATACTTTTGTGATTGTATCAGATAGAGATCACTTGTGCAAGCACCCCTGCACTCAACTCCTCTGGCTTCAACGCGTCCCTAAGATTAAAGTTACCTACCGTTGTGCGGCGGAGAGCCGGCATGTAGGCGCCGGTGCCGAGCTGCTTGCCTATATCTTCTACTAACGACCGGATATATGTGCCGCTGGAAACTTCGGCCGTAAACTCTACGAGCGGGTACTCGTACCGCTTAAACTCTATTTTGTAGATTTTAGCTGGCCGGGGCTGCATCTGGGGAGCCATACCCTTGCGGGCGAGGCCGTAGGCGCGCTGGCCGTTTATTTTGATCGCCGAATAGACTGGCGGGGTCTGCATAATGTCGCCCACAAACTTCTGCAGCGCCGCTTCTACCTCTTGCTGGCTGGGCTGGCGGTCGGAGACGTCGGTCTTTTCGCCTTCTTCGTCCCCTGTTGCGCTGGTTTTGCCTAGGCGCATGGTGACTTCGTATGTTTTGTCGAGTTTGGTGTACTCTGGAACTTTTTTGGTGTATGTACCCAACATTAAAACGAGCAGGCCGGTAGCCAGCGGATCGAGTGTACCGGTATGCCCCACCGGGAAGCGCTTCTTGTTTGTTGTATTGAGTCCGAACGTCTCTATCAGGCGGCGCACTTTATTAACCACGTCAAACGAGGTCCAGCCGGCGGGCTTGTCTACTAGCAGAATACCGTTCATTGAGCCGATTATAGCACTATTGCGGCATCATTGGCGGAGGTACGGGCGGCGGCGTGCCGATTGGAGGCGGGATGTTGAGTCCAGTGGATTGATTGTCGGCAGGTACAGGGACGTTTAAGTCCGGTGGCGCACCGCTGAGCGGCTCGGGCATGGTGTGTAAAGGCTCGCCCAGAGGTTGTGCATTAAGGGCATGGATTGGGTCGGGTCGGCTGGCATCTGCGGGCTGAGCGGCAAAGGCCTGCATGACTGCGTCGCGGGCGTTATCTACGTGCGTCGTGGAAGGCTGCTCGATCGGTGCGGGTGCCACAGGCGCCGGACTAGCAGGCCAAGGCGAAGGTATGCCCTGCGTGCTGAAATCTGTTGCCGGAACGGCTGGCGCCGGAGGGAATGCAAACGGGTTACTAGGCGACATAGGGTTAGCCGCAGGGGTAGGCAATGGCTCCGCCGGGATTGGAGACGTAGGAGCGCCGGGGGTCATACCGGAGGGCATAAAAGGTGCGGTTGGCGGCGTAACGGTTGCCGAAGCCGGAGAGCCCATAAAAGAATCCTGAAAGGCTGTTTGGCTAGGCGTTTGCGTCCCGAAAGCCTGGCTTGGCTGCGGCAATGTCAGAGGATCGCTCGCGACAGCGCCGTCATCAGGCAAACCGCTTGCGCTCATCTGGCCGCCCATTGTAGGCGGCTGCAAAATCATGCGGGATCCTCCCATGTGCTGGGTCGGGTCGACGGTAGCACTGCCATCCTTATTCTCTGCTTCTTCAATATTGTGCAAGCTGCCCTGCTCATCTATGCGGATCTGGGGCGTACCTGCCGGCTTTTCTTCGCCTTCCTCGCCGTCAGCGCTTTCTGTTGAGGATGCGTCGCCGTGCGAAATGGCCAACATGCCATCTTCGGACTGGGCCGGCGCTGGCTGCTGGACTGGCGCGATGTTATTTGCAGGGCGGACATGCTCAATGCCGGGAACGGCCGCCGCTGTTGCGAGCGGCATTGGCGCAGGCTCTTCGAGTTTGGTGGCGACCAACTGTTGGTTGGCGCCGGCGGCCATTAGCTCGGCGCTAATACTCATGGTGCTGGGTGAAGTCTTTGCGTTGCTAAATCGCGCCGTCTCGGCAACGATACCAGTCAGTAGCGCTGTGGCGATCTGACTGTCGATCATTTTCTTATCAAGCGCGTCGATCAGATCCACCGCCAGTTCGGACAGACTGCTCGCACCGGGCACGAGCCAGTTTATACCGCCCAGTTCCCCGCCGGGCTTTACGTTTATGGTCGCAACCGTGGCATCGTGCAAGATGCGGCCATGCGCGAGGATCGCTTGGTCCAGATCACCCTGATTGTGCACACCGATGGCCATAACGACGTCTACGTTAAAATCGCCCTGGCTGAATTCCAGGTCTTTATCGGAGATTGAGGTACGGTACGGTGTTATGAAGATCTTTACTACCTTGTCCTCGACTTTATAGCGCAGTTTGTCAGCTTTTGTTTTGTCGAGTGAGATTATAAAGTCGCGCAAAGAGTCGGTATTGGTCTCGATAGTTTTTTCGGGCTGCAAAAATTCGATTGTAGAAGGCACTGTGCCGCTAAATACGGCCGTGGCATGCTTGTCCATTTTGTTGAGCGCCAACGTCAGGCCGAGGCAAGACGCCAGCTGATCAACGGTGGGATTATTGCTAACCGTAACCAAAATGTTATTGGCTTGTTTGAGGCGGTCGACGATCTGTTGTTTTTGGTCCATATTTTTTGTTTACGCTATCTGTAAAATCAGCGTAGCATAAACGTTTTATGTTGTCGAGCGTTTATGGACTATGGTCGCGGCTGCTTAGTGATTTCACACTCTACAGTCTGGCGTCCCATATCTTTACAAACGCCCCAGTCTCTTGTATACTAGAACGGATCATTTAACAATAAAGGTACTACTAAATGCCCATTATTAAGTCAGCAAAAAAGCGTGTACGCGTTAGCGCCAAGGCTGCCGTACGCAACTCTAAGACCAAGCGCTCCCTGAAGGACGCCGTTAAGGCGTTTGCCAAGGCCCTTACCGGCGGCAAGAGCGTTTCAGAGGCTCACTCTAAGGCTCAGAGCGAAGTGGACAAAGCCACCAAAAAAGGCGTAATGCACAAGAACAAGGCCGCCCGCAAGAAGAGCCAATTGGCTCGCGCTGCCAAAGCTGCCGGCGCCGAGAAGCCAACCGTTAAAAAGACTGCTGCAAAAAAAGCTCCAGCGAAAGCTAAGAAGTAGCTTTTACCAGTTGCACACTACCGCCCTCCACGGAGGGCGGTTTTTATTTGGCCAATTTTATTAGATAGAGACGTAGGGCTTCGTCGGCGTCGATAGTCACGGTTTTGAGCCTTACATCTAGCGCCAGGAGCTCCTGGATCATACTTTTGAGGCGGTCAAGGCTGAGGCGCCGGGCCAGGCCTTGAGTTTTGCGAACGACGAAAGGATTTATCTTGGCTTCGCGCGCTATCTCGTCGTCGCTGCGGCCATTGGCGGTTTTGAGGAGCGCCAGGATGTGCAATTGCCAGGCCAGCATGGCGATGATGGCATGCGGCTCGACCTTGAGGGCACGTTGCTCACCGTACAGCTCCATCGTGCGCTTTGCGTTGCCAGAGAAGGCCGCATCAAGCAGCTCAAAAACCGTACTTTGCGGAGCAGGCTCGGTTAAAAGCTTTATGGTTGCCTTTGTGATGTTTGGATCATATGCGAGGAGCTTGTTCAGCTCTTGTCCCAACAGTTGCTGGCTGAGCCCAACGCGGTCGATCAAAAAACGAGCGTCGCCTGCGGCCAGCGCACCTCCCTGCTCTTTTGTGTACTCTACCGCCCAACGTGTTAGGCCGTTGGCGTCTAGATCTGTAAACTCGCGAAAATCGGTCGCTTTTTTGAGTGTTTTGTAATAGGTGAGGCGTTTGTCCAGTTTTGGCTCAATAATTATGAGGTCGGTCGTCTCCGCCACTTCTTTGAGTATCGTCTCGATATTTTCGGCAAAGGTTTTTTGCTTGCCGGGGCTATCTAGAATTACCAATTTGCGCGCGGTCAAAAACGGCAAGCTACCAATGCTCTCGCGCGTGCGCGCCGGATCGGACTCGTCGCCGTCAAAGCGCTCCACGGCCATATCGGTATGCGCCGCCACAAAATCGGCCACAAGCTTTTTAAGCTCGGCCTTACGCAAAAAGTCGTTCGCTCCGGTTAATATTATGATCACGGTGTATCTATTTTATCAGTTCAGGTGAGGCGCCTTAACGATTATCACCCTGCCCCCGGATGACACCGCGGACTTTGCGACTTTTGAGCTTTTCGACATTACGCGAGATGATGTCATCAAACGACAAACCCAGACTGTGCGCCATAACAGCGACGTACCACACGACGTCACCCAATTCTTTAGCCAACTCCGCCCGGTCTTCCTCGGACACAACGCCTTCCTTGTAGGCAACAATCTTCTTCCACTTCTCAACTACCTCGCCTGCCTCACCAGCCACGCCCATAGCCCAAATGGAATTTTGCATTAATGGATCGTGCGTAGCGTGCACGGTGGTTAACGCTTGTTTTTGGTATTCATCAAATGTCATATTCTGCACTCCGTTTTTTTTCAAGTGTAACATCATCGTAATTTCCAGAGAAACGCTGGCCGCATATGTGGGCTTTATTGCTGACAGTATGGACATATGTGCGTGCCGCGGCCGGTGACGCGGGTTTTTATGATTGTTGTGGCGCAGCGTGGGCACGGCTGGCCTTCGCGGCGGAATACTTTGGCAAAGGTGAGGTAGCTGCCGCGTTTGCCTTCGTGGTTGATGTAGTTCTTGTCTGTTGAGCCGCCTTTTTCTATGGCTAACTGCAAGATTCTGCGCAGTTCTTCGTACAGCTTTTTAAGTTTGGTTTTTGGCACGTCTTGTATCTTCATCTCGGGGTGAATTTTGGCTGCCCATAAGCTCTCGTCTGCGTAGATGTTCCCTGCTCCGGCTACGATTGTTTGGTCGAGCAATACCGCCTTGATGCCGCTTTTGGCGCGGCGCATTAGGCGTTCGATAAAATCATCGGCAGTAAAGTTAGCGCCTAGCGGTTCCGGCCCTACCTTTTTAAAGAAATCGAGATTCTTTACTTCTAAGGTTGGCAATAGCCGCACCCAGCCGAATTTGCGCTGGTCGTTAAAGAACAGCTTGCCGCCGTCCTCGAACGTAAAAATCACGCGGGTAGATTTGTCTGGCAGTTGGCCGACCAAGCTATCGCTTGGGTGCCCGGCACCGAACTGCGTGCTTGGGCCCCTAAAAACGAGCTGACCGGTCATTTTGAGGTGAATGATCAGCGAATATTTGCTGTCCAGGTTGATTATCAGCACTTTGGCCCTGCGCCGCACCTCGAGCACGCGGGCGCTGAGCAAAAACTCCTCTACATCGGCTGGCGCGTTGGGGAATCCTTTTGGCCAATCATGCGTTACGTGTTTGACGCGTAGCTTGGGCAAAAGCGCACTCAAACCGATCCTGATCGTCTCTACCTCTGGCAATTCGGGCATACAGTCATTCTAGCATTTATCTGTTAATCTATAGAGATATGGATAGTCTGCAAGAGTTACTGGGGCGCTACAGCCCAAAAGAGCCTGACGAGATCGCGGCAATTAAGCGGTATATTTTGGATGAGTTTGGCGCCGAGGCGAACGTGGGCCTGCACGGCGAGACGCTGGTTGTCACCGTGCGGAGCGCGGCGCTGGCTAATGCACTGCGGCTGCGGCAACTCTCGCTGCTGAAGGCCGCGAATACCAAGCGAAAAATAATTCTGCGTATCGGCTGAGATTAGTTGAGGCCTGTGCCCCTGGTGACTTCGGAGTAGTCGGGAATTTGGGCGCGAAACAGCTGGCGGATAACGGCGGTATTGCCTTTGAACGTGCCGCCGCCGCACGAGCTTGTCCAGAAACGCTGTACGGTGTCTGATCCGGTTACGATCTCGAAGGTAT
>DATDBJ010000043.1:0-6945 GCA_036524895.1 Saccharimonadales bacterium (SeqCode) | reverse complement strand
GATCGCTACCGGCGCATCAGTTAGGCTGCATACGTACTCAGCGGCTGCGTTGGACGGTGCAGTCAGGGCGTCGATATATTTGAGAATTGGCTTAGTATATGGCGTGATTACTTTTGCCATAGTGCGACTCACGGCTGTTTCGGGCAACTTGGCATGGAAAGTAGCGACATTGATCGCCTCGGAGCGGGCCAGAATCTGAGCGCTCAACATGGGTATCCAGGGCTCGTGGAAGTGCAGAATGTCAAAATTCTCTTTTTCAAGCATCTCTCTGATTGACTCGCTAACACTGGCCGAGATCTGGATGGTGGTTTTGGTGGGTGAGCGGAAATCGGTAGACCCGCCAACAAAAATAACGTGGTCACCAGGCTCGTCCTCATGGCCCTGTGGGCGAGGCGTAATGATGTAAGCGTCGTGCCCGCGGCGTTTTAGCCCAATCTGCAGGGCGCGGACAATTTCTAAGACGCCTCCGCCTTTCGCAATGCTATAGGGACAAACCAGCCCGATTTTCATACTTAAACCCTATTGTATCACGTGGCCTTACGCGTCAGATATTTTCGAAGCTTCGTAGGAATAAGCGAGGCGGTCTCCTCTTTGTCGGCCAATACGCTTACTACATGGCTCTTCATATTGCTCGGAGCTGCGGTGTAATCGCTAAAGATCACTCGCAAATGCTGCTCTACGATGTTCTCGTCAAAATATTGATCGTTGCCCTTGGCATACACATGCCACACCGGTACCGTTATACGTTTTTTGCAGTTATCTAAATGCAGGAATTCGTTGGTCGTGGCGAAGTGAGTGCGCACATCATTAGAGTGCCACAGCGTAATCTCTGCGTCCATCATGACCTCAAACTGTTCAGGCAGGGCGGTTACCTCTGTGAATTTGTGTTTGGCATTATGGGTTTTGGCGTAGGCTTTGCGCAGTACCCATGAGTTTAGGAAAAACCAGCTAAACAAGGTTGAAGCTATCGGCCACGAGGCTATCTTGCTGATTAGGCGGTATGCAAACATGCGGGTTTTGGAAAATTTAAAATCGTCGTGATGAGTGAAGCCCGCAGCGCTCACCACGAATTCAACTCTTTTCGCCAGGTCTGGATACCTTTGCAGCATACGGGTCGCGACCACAAAGCCAAATGAGATGCCGCAAATCACAAATCGCCGCCGCTTGTAGCGTAGCTTACAAAACGCAGCAAGGTAGTCGGCCATAGCGTCGATAGTGGGCTTTTGGCCTATCTTATAAAAGCTGTCCATGCCGCCAAAACCGGGCAGGTCGGGCATAGTGGTCGAGCCATAAATGTTGAAGTTCTGCACCAAACCCCACCAGCGCTCCAAGGTAGCGTGATGGCCGTACACCACCAAAATCTCGCGCCCGCCCGGTTTAGCCGCAGGCATGTGCAGCATCCGGCCCTGCAAACCGTTCATATTGAGCGGCCTTATATAATCCTTCGCATTTGGTATCTGTTTTTCCATATTGCACTCACTGTACGACACAGAGCGCGCTCTGAGCAATACCTTTCATTCCCATCATTGAATAATTGACGCTTTTGCGCTAAAATAACCCCGTTAGCAATCCATACATTGGGGGTTCGCCAAGTGGTAAGGCACTGGGTTTTGGTCCCAGCATTCGGGGGTTCGAATCCCTCACCCCCAGCCAAGAGTATTCGAACTAAAATCACCCCTGAAAAGAGGTGATTTTTTGGTTTGGACTTTGAGAAGGTGCGAAGGGGCAATAAGTATAAAGCATGCGACGGCGACGTACAATGATCTAATCGATACAGGGCGTGAGCCCCGCCCCATTGGAGTAATGATGTAATTGGCTTTCAGACTACAGGTATCGGGCAGGCCTTGGAGGCCGATTAGTTGATAGCTTTTTCGTTTTTGGTTCCGATGGCAAACAAATAAGCGCAGATTGATCATCATATATATTCGTTTAACTGTTGTTTACCCTTATGTATAATGGCCTACATGGGACTACGGCGTTACTTTAGGACGCTCAAAGAGCAAACCGTACAAAACAAACTGAACATTATTATCGGCCTGGTTATTCTGATCTTACTGTTCGGCCTTTTGAACTTCTGGTTTGGGATGCGGGTAATGTCCGGCATCCGCGCCTACGTTGGCGGTGAGGGGCTGTGGTCTAAGGCCGAGAAAGCGGCTATCATTAATTTGGAGCGGTATGCCGATTCGCACGATGAGTCTGACTACAGAGAATTCCTAAAAAATATCGAGGTCCAGCTTGGCGACAAGCAGGCCCGGCTAGAAATGAATAAGCCCGCCCCTGATATGACCGTAGTAAGGGACGGCTTTATAAAAGGCGGTAATCATCCGGACGACGTTGAAGACATGTACTTTCTGTACAGGCATTTTAGAGACGTCAGCTACATGAAGTCGGCTATCCAAACTTGGGCCGAGGCCGACCAAGAAATACAGAACCTGCTTAACGTAGGCAACCAGATACATGAGCTACTTTCCGCCCCATTGCCATCTAACCTGGCCGCAGCAGCGCAAGCTCGCCAAGCCCGGGCGGCGGAATTGTCTTCTCTGCTAAGCCAAATTTATAAAATCGACGCTAGGCTTACCGTACTGGAAAACCAGTTCTCCGCGATTTTGGGTGAAGGCTCCCGTTGGATCACCAAAACACTGCTAACCGCAACTATCACTACAACCTGTCTGTTGGGTTTGCTGTCGCTGACCGTAGCCATCATGATTGCAAGAGCGATTGTGCGATTGGACAGGCAAAAGTCCGAGTTCGTTTCGCTGGCATCGCACCAGCTACGAACGCCACTGACCGCAGTAAAATGGAGTGCGGAGCTGCTGGCCAGATCCGCGGACAGCCTCAGTCCAACGCAGCAAAAATATATCGCCAAGCTACACGAAAGCAGCCAAAGAATGGCGGCCTTAATTGGCGACTTGCTCAGAGTATCCAGCCTCGACCTCGGAACATATCAATCCGAAGAAAAAGAAGTAAAAATAAACGGCCTGCTTGAAACAGCGATTTACGACCAACAAAAAAAGATAGCACAGAAAAACATTTCGCTGGTCACACGCATAGATCCTGATGTTCCGGTCATTAAAACGGACGAGCAGCTGCTGGCTATCGTTTTTCAAAACCTCATATCGAATAGTGTAAAGTACAGCCGCGAAGGCGGCCGGATAGAGGTCAATGTTGCGGCCAAAAAAGAGCACTTACTAATCCAAGTATCCGACAACGGTATAGGCATACCAGATAAGCAGCAGTCGCAAATCTTCTCCAAACTCTTCAGGGCGGACAACGCCGTGGAGCACAGTTTCAACGAAGGGACCGGGCTGGGGCTCTATATTGCCAAAGCGATGGTCAAGCGCTTGGGCGGCAAAATCTGGTTCGACTCTGTAGAAAACAGCGGCTCCAATTTTTATGTTAAAATACCGTTGTAAGCGCTGGCGCAAGCAGCTCGAAAACGAAAGGGACGGGAAATGGCCGACAGAAGTATTCTTGTCATTGAAGATGAAGCAAACTTGAGAGGCATACTACGCGATAGCCTCGCAAGTGAAGGATACAAAGTATACGAAGCCAAAAATGGTGAGCAAGGACTTGCACTCGCCCTCTCGGAGCGACCGGACCTCATATTGCTCGACATTGTCCTGCCCGGCATGGACGGGTTGGCAGTGCTTAACGAAATTCGCAAAGAGGAGAACTGGGGACAGAACGCCAAGGTCGTGATGCTCACCAACTTAAGCGACAGCCGAAGCGTCGCGGACTGCTTGGAGTTAGGGGCCCATAGCTTCTTAGTCAAAGCCGACTGGACAATCGAGGGCATACTGTCAATGATACACGACGAACTAAAGGATCTGCCTTCTCAGTAGCGCAAATCCCCGCCTGCCAAACGCTTCATACCACTCGGCTAGACGCTGCGAACTCTTCCAGTGCTTAGATGTCAGTATCTATACTCGGACGTATGGCCCTGATCTTCCCTAAATCGGCTTCAAGGGGGTTAGAAACCGTTTCTCAATTTTGAGCAATTTCTGCTTGCAGGCCAATCCGGCTACGTAACCGCCTAATGTGCCATTACTCGCAAGTACCCGGTGACACGGCACGATGATGCAAATGGGGTTGCGGCCAACGGCGGTGCCGACCGCCCGCGATGTGCAGGTGCGTGATTGCATTGCCGTCGGTAGCGATGGCGATATTGCCGATAATTGAATCTACTGTTGTGTATCTCATTCTTTACGGATATTGCGAAAAAGGTATCTCAATCAGGGTATCATGCAAAACCGGCTGCATCCATTCCGTTTATGAACTCGTTAGCTCGTCTAAAGCAATCCGCGTGAGCGGCGCCGACGCCGACGATTGACGCCTGCCACCGATACTGGCGTGAGTGGTCGTCCAATAACCATATTTCCTCCTATCTTGCCATTTCTAATTCTTTGACGGCCGCCTCAACCATCTCCGGATGAATCCTGCCGTCGGCGATTAGCATGCCACCAGCGTCCATAATCGCCTTCTTTAAGCCTTTCGCCCAGAGATGCTCAATCACGAGCACGCCAGCGGCAGTGTCTTTGTCCATCTGCTCGCCAACTTTGTCGATGTCGTCCTCGGTAAAAAGCGGCTCGTCGCCTGAGGCGCCCAACTGTTCAAATGCTTGTTTTAGCTCCGCCGGCTGGTCTGTATACTCGCCAGCCTCGACGTTGCCGTCGGCGTCTTTCATGATAAACACCAGATCGACAACCCGGATAATTCCAGCATCGGCCGCCTTGGATAGCTCGCCGATAATGCTGCCGTCAAACTTATTGCCCCGGAACCCCACCACAATGTAATCGATTGGCCCTAGCATCTGCAGCCTCCTTTTTTATAGCTTACCGACTAATCGTAGGCCTCTACGGTCAGTTCTACAGCGAATTTATTCACCACCATCAAGGAAATGGGTTTTTTGACTTTTCTGATACATTTGGATTACGAGTTTCGAGCCCATAGAAAAGATGTCTCCGGCAGAACAGTCAAACGACTCACTTTGGCGCGAAATCTCGCTGTCAGCAGCGGGCACGTTTGTTATCTTAAAGAGGTAACGTAAAAGCAGGAGGGTACAATGTTAGCTAATTTGAGTGCGTATGCCGTTATACCGGTGTCGGATCTGCAACGGGCACGGACGTTTTATAGCGAAAAGCTAGGGCTTGAGCCAAAAAAGGAGATGCCTGGCGGCTTAATTTACGAAACGGGTGACAGCACGGAGTTTCTGATGTACGAAACCGAGAACGCCGGCACGGCCAAAAATACGGCCATGGGCTGGGAGTGCGACGATGTTGAATCTGAGGTAGAGGAGCTGCGCGGCCGCGGAGTCGTATTTGAAGAGTATGACATGCCGGGCATCAAAACAGAAAATGGCATCGCGACAACGGACGGACAGCAAGCCGCATGGTTTAAGGATAGCGAGGGCAATATCTTGGCTATTTCGAGCGCCGCCGCCCAGTAAGCGATACTCTTCTGAGCAGCTGCGCATTAATGGCTACGATGACCGTAGAGAGCGACATGAGCACCGCGCCCACAGCAGGGGAAAGAACGAACCCCATCCCGGCGGCCACGCCCGCAGCCAACGGGATGGCGACAGCGTTGTAGCCGGTCGCCCACAACAGGTTCTGAACCATTTTGGCGTACGTCGCCCGTGAGAGGACGAACACTTTTGCCACGCCCCGGGGGTCGCTGCTTGCCAAAACAATGCCGGCCGACCCTATGGCTACATCGGTACCTGCGCCGATAGCAATGCCCACGTCGGCCTGGGCCAGGGCAGGGGCGTCGTTTACTCCGTCGCCCACCATTGCCACGCGGCTGCCGTCGGCTTGTAGTTTTTTAACGGCTTCGGCTTTATGCTCCGGCAAAACCTCGGCAAAGTACTCTGTGATACCCAATTCTTTTGCGGCCCAGGAGGCCACAGCTTCGGAGTCGCCGGTTAGCATAGCGACACGCCTGCCCGCGGCTTGCAGAGTGCGCACCGCTTCTTTGGACTCTTCGCGGATTACATCAGCCAGCATAATCGTGCCGATTACAGTTTTGCGGCGAACCACATATACCACTGTTTTGCCCTCGCTACCGGCCTTTTTAGATTCCTGCGCGATTTTATCCGAAAGCTCAACGTGCAGCTCCTCCAGCAAACGGGGACCGCCAACATGCACCACCTCACCGGCTATGCTAGCGCGGGCGCCACGGCCGGACAGGGCAGAGAAACCCTGAGCATCTGGAATAGAAATCTTTTGGCCGCGTACGTAAGTTACGATAGCGCGGGCGATGGGATGCTCAGATTCGGCCTCGACAGCTGCTGCCGGACTGAGCAACTTTTCGTCGCCGCCATCCGACACAACACCCACCACACCTTGCTCACCCTTTGTCAGCGTTCCGGTTTTGTCAAATAAAACTACATCGACATTCCGTGAAGATTCGAGCGCCATGCGCTCACGCACCAAAAGCCCGTTTCTTGCCGCGAGCGTAGTCGAGATAGCCATAACCAGCGGCACCGCCAAACCAAGGGCGTGCGGACAGGCGATAACCAACACCGTTACCACGCGTTCTAGAACGAACGACGCGTCGCGGTCACTAAAGAGCGCCCAGCCCAAAGCCGTTGCCGTGGCTGCGCCAATCGCTGCAAAAGTGAGGTAAAACGCCGCGCGGTCGGCGACTATTTGTGTTTTGGATTTGCTGCTTTGGGCGTCAGTCACGAGCTTCATGATTCCCGCCAGCGCCGTGTTGCCGCCAACCCTGGCGACTCGCATCGTGAGCGAACCGCTGCCGTTGATCGTACCGCCGATTACCGCAACGTCTTCCGCCTTCGCAACCAGCTTGGATTCGCCGGTTATCATGGACTCGTTTACGTCGGACCGTCCTTTCATGACCACGCCGTCTACCGGCACGCTCGCACCGGGGCGCACCAGAACTATGTCGCCAACCTTTAGCTCGCTGACCGCAACTTTTTTAGTAGAG
>DATDBJ010000042.1:0-3316 GCA_036524895.1 Saccharimonadales bacterium (SeqCode) | reverse complement strand
CTTCGATTTTGAGGTTGTTAGGGTTGATAATCGGCGCTAGCGCGGCGGCTACCTGGGTGCCAGTGCGCAGACTCAGAACAGGACGATTGATAATCATTCCACTCAATTGCAACATGCTCCTAGTATAGCGCGCCGTGCTTTTTGGCGCCATAATGCTTGAGTTTTTGCAAAGTGATTAAGAAGTTATGAAAAACATCATTTTGTGCTTGTGTTTAGAAGCAACCTTAGTTACTATCGTGGCGTGAAGCGACAGACAATAGCTGCGACTGTCTATAGCATTTTATGCGCTTTCTTACTCGCGTTGGCGCCGCTTCCGGCCATTGCCGAAGAGTTGCCCTTACCCGAAACGGAGCTGCCCATTGTCGCATCACTCCCGCCGGTAATCATCACAGAGGTACAGACCGGCTTGCCCAATAGCGGGTACGCCAACATGGAGTTTATAGAACTTTACAATACCACCGACGCACCTCTGGATATTTCCGGCTGGCAGATACGCTACAGCAGCGCCGTGGCATCTGGTAGTGGCGAGTTAATTACTATTGCCGCTGCGGTGTCGGGTCAGGTTATGCTGGACGCTAAGTCACACTACGTAGTCAAACAGAGTGCCGCCACGGCAATAAGCGCAGATCAAACCTACGCGGCAACTCTTTCAAAGACGGGCAAGACGCTGGCGCTTTTTGCGCCTAATCAGGAAACGTGCGAGCTAGAGGTCGTTGACGCGGTAGCGTGGAGCGCGCCAGACAAAGTGGGCGAGTCCAAAGGAGAAGGCCGCCCGCTCATTGCCGACGACAGCAAAGACAATCTTTTGCAGCGTTACACAAGCGAGGGTACTTATGTGGATACGGATGACAACTTGCATGATTTTACGGTAAGTCTGGCATCTACGAGTGCTCCGGCTTTACATTTGGCCGATGGCGCAACGCCCGGAACGCTCAACGCCAATTCTTTGCCCGCGCCCGCTGAAGACGCGCCCGAGCCGCTCCCCGGCAACCCGTCCTTACTGCCGCCCGTCTCTATCGCGGGTTGTACTGTACCCGACCCGCCCGCCCCGGAAGATCCGCCGGTCGATCCGCCGACAGAGTCTCCGCCATCTACTACGCTACCGCCGGACGATACAGAGCCGGATGATGACGAAGACCAGGCGCCAAGGATTCCCGCAGGCAATATAGGACTTAAGGCCCCTATTGTCAGTGAACTGCTGCCTAACCCTGCATCGCCACAAACCGACGCCAACGACGAATTTATCGAGTTGTATAACTTAAATGATAAACCGTTCGATTTAAGCGGTTATGCGCTAGAGGTGGGGTTAACCACCAAGCGCCGGTATACCTTTCCTCGGGATACGATCATCCAACCGCACTCATTCCGGGCGTTCTTTTCTGCCGATACCGGTCTGGCGCTATCTAATACGTCCGGTAAAGCGCGATTGATCGACCCGCTTGGAACGGCAATTGCAGAAGGCCAACAGTATGAATCGGCCAAGGATGGCCAAGCCTGGCTGCTGGCCAATGGGTTGTGGCAGTGGACTATGACGCCCACACCCAACGCCATAAATGTCGTAAGTGCGCCGGTTGTTGCAAAAAAGAAGGCGAGCGCTGTCAAAAATACGAGCGTAACTAAAACGGCCAGTGCTGCCAAAATCTCGGCAGAAGCTGGAACAGACCAAGATGTGCAGAAAGCGGCAGCGGTTGCCGCCACCGCTCGCACGCCGCTGCATCCGTGGGCGCTTGCTCTCGTGGCTACTTCCGCGCTACTATACGGGGCATATGAGTACCGGCATGACATGGCAAACAAGCTCTACCAGCTCCGAAGCAACCGAGCAGCTCGCCGAGAAATTAGGCGGGGCCCTAAAGGGCGGTGAGGTTATTGAGCTGGTAAGCGACCTCGGCGGCGGCAAGACCACTTTTGTTCGCGGCCTGGCCCGCGGCGCCGGGAGCGACGATAAAGTCTCCAGTCCGACCTTTACAGTCAGCAAGGTATATAAAGCTGAAAAGTTCGAAATTCATCACTTTGATTTTTACCGGCTGCACGAAGCCGGGATTATGGCGGATGAGTTAGCCGAGGTGGCTGGCGACCCGAAGACGGTTGTCGTGGTAGAGTGGGCCGACGTTGTGCAGCACGTGTTGCCAGAAAAAAGGCTGACCATTACAATTCGGCAAACTCCCGAGGGCTCGCGCAAAATTTCATTCAGTTGTCACGCAGGTTTAAACTACTTACTAGAGGCAATGCAATAATGTTAATTTTAACGATCCGTACCGACAAGCCAGAGGCCGAAATCGGCTTATTTGATGGCGGAACTAAAATAGCATACGAATCCTGGGAAGCCCACCGCGAACTATCTAATACAATCCACGAAAAAATCAGGAGCATGTTAAAGGCATGCGATAAAGAATTCAAAGATATGCAGGGCATTGCATGCTTCCAGGGGCCAGGCAGCTTTACGGGCTTGCGTATCGGCATCACCGTTGCCGACGCATTTGCGTACGGACTCGAAATCCCAATCGTTGCGGCCTCGGGCGACGATTGGATAGAGCAAGGAATACAGCGTTTGCAAGCAGGAGAGAACGACCGCGTTGTCGTGCCTCATTACGGCGCGCCCGTCCACATCACTCAGCAGCGCAAGTAGCCTTCTGTAGAGGTTATTGGATTATTGACAGGCTTTTATATTGCGCTAAAGTTATATGTAGCAATCTTAGAACAAAAAGAAAGAAATAAAAAATGAAAAATGAAAAACTAAAGTTATTCTTCTCGGCATTTTTATTAAGTGTCTCGTCTCTGCTTGCCTTTGTCGCTCCCAAGGCTTTGGCGGCGACGGTCACCTGGGATGGTGGCGGCAGTGACAGTAATATGACCACCGCAGAAAACTGGAGCGGTGACGTCGCTCCAAGCGCGGATGACGACTTGGTTTTTCCGGCTGACGTCACCAACCGTACAGTCGCGAATGATTTTACTGCCGGCACATCCTTTAACTCCATAACCTTTAGCGGCGCAGCTACCGTTGCCAGTAATTATACCTTCACCGGTAATTCTATGACTTTGGTTGACGGTATTAGTATCACCATGACCGGCAGTGCGTCTAAGTATCAGACCCTCGGTATGCCTTTAGTTTTGAACGGCACGCAAACATTTGCTGACGGAAGTGGCGGCTTGATCCTGAGCGGTACGCTTGATCTGGGGAGTAGCGCTCTCACGATTAATTCTGGGAGTGGGGTGCTTATCAGTGGCGTTATTAGTGGTACGGGTACCATCATTAAGACTGGTACTGGCGATTTGCGCATGACAGGCACCAACACCTATAGCGGTGCGACTACGGTTA
>DATDBJ010000041.1:0-3920 GCA_036524895.1 Saccharimonadales bacterium (SeqCode) | reverse complement strand
AATCCCGTAGCATGGACACTACTATTTATCCGCAACGAGCGCCAGCTGCGGCAGCCTGCTCCTTATGACGTTGTCGTTATAGAGCTGGGCACGGATGGGCCGGGCCAGGTAGCGGCATTTAAAAGGTATTTAAAAGTCGATATCGCAGTGGTGACGTCCATAGCTTACGAGCACATGGAATTCTTTGCGAATCTGGATGCGGTTGCTAAAGAAGAGCTTGCCGTACAACGATATAGCGCCCGGATACTGGCTAATGCTGATTTATGTGACGAGGCGTACTTGAGGGACATTGGCGTACAGATAGATACGTATGCCATCGACAAGCCGGCAACCTACACCGTAGACAATATTGTCCAGAGTAACGACACCCTCGGTTTTGCCGTCAAAAAGAACGGCCTGAAGGTGCTGGATCATCACATGAAGGGCGTAGCTCGTAGCCAGCTGTACTCAGCCGCTGCGGCCGTAGCGGTAGGGGAATTGCTAGGCATGGATCTGGACCGGATAAAGATAGGCGTTGAAGCTATTGAGCCGGTTGCCGGCCGGATGCAGCAGCTCAAGGGTATAAAAGATAGCCTACTATTAGACGAAACTTACAACGCCAGCCCGGAGGCCACCAAGGCAGCGTTAGATACGCTATACATGCTACAGGCGCCGCAAAAAATAGCTTTGTTGGGCAACATGAATGAGCTTGGCGATTACTCGGTGGATGCGCACAGAGATGTGGGGGAGTATTGTGATCCTGAGCGGCTGGACCTTTTGCTGACTCTGGGCAAACATGCCAATGAAGTATTGGCGCCTGCAGCCCGATCCAGGGGCTGCCATGTTAAGACGTGCAAATCTCCTTACGAAGCCGGCGAGTACCTAAGGCGGCATATCAAACCCAGAGCGGTGATACTAGTAAAGGGCTCGCAAAACGGTGTTTTTGCCGAAGAGGCGGTAAAATTGATCTTAAAGCACCCAGAAGATTCAAAGCGGCTAGTTCGCCAAAGTAAGCAGTGGTTGGCAAAAAAGCAAAAACAGTTTGCGCGTAGCGCTTAGATTTGCCCGTCTACGCTTTGCAAGAGTAAACTATATCTTTGCAGAGCATGGGCATAGGAAGACTAATTATAACGGTAGCTTATGCTAAAATTGTGCAACCGCAGTTTATAGCCGGAGTGCTGGCTTTAGCGTTGGTCGTCGTTGGGTATATCATCTCGCCAAAAGTAATCAGGCCATCTCAAGTTGCCGCAGTACCCGTCATCCAGCCTATTGTTTCCCACGTAGAGAGTGCCACCGTGCAGGCTCCCGTAGATTGTGCTAAGGTAGCGTGCCTGGCTCTGACGTTCGACGACGGACCGAGCCCGGCAATCACACCTCAAGTGCTCGATATTTTAGATCGTCACAACGCAAAGGCCACGTTCTTTCTAATCGGTGTCCACGTGTCCGGCAACGAAGAAATTGTGCGCAGAATGCACCAAAGCGGGCACGAGATCGGTAACCACACGTGGAGTCATCGCAATTTGGCTCAGCTTTCGCCGCAAGAATTAAAAGATGACATCGCACGCGCCCAAAGCGCAATAACAGCAGCAGGTGTACCGGCTCCGCGCCTATTTCGCGCGCCATATGGCAAGGTGGACCCTATGGTTCTCGGCCACGTGCCAATGAGCGTAGTGTCATGGAATATCGATCCCGAAGATTGGAAGCCCAAAGGCCCGGAAAAAGTCGTTGAGCACGTGCTGGCCCATGCGAAACCGGGCGGGATAGTAGACCTGCACGATATCTACCAGTCAACGGCGGACTCCCTCGACCCAATGCTGACAAGCCTGGAGCAAACATACCATTTGGTGACAGTCAGCGAGCTATTAAATCTCCCCGCAGGCCAGCCCGGCGTCTTTTACGGCCGGTAGCATGGATATCCTATAAGTGTTACAATAAGCGTTAATATGAGCCGGCAAGCACTTAGCCTTCAACTCCTCCTCGCCCGTCTGGGGCAGTAATTTTCATATTTTTAGATATAATTTCAGTAAAGACCGACAAGGAGTTTTAAAGTGAAGCGGTATAATCCTAAAGATATTGAGCCCAAGTGGCAAAAAAAGTGGGCCGAAACCAAAATTTACGAGGCTGGCGCTAGTGCCGACAAGCCCAAAAAATACGTCCTGGAGTATTTTCCGTACCCTAGCGGTGTAGCTATGCACGTTGGTCACGTGCGCAATTATGCCATCGGCGACGTGATCAGTCGGCACGCCCGCATGCGCGGCTTTAACGTGTTGCATCCCATGGGTTGGGACGCCTTTGGTTTGCCGGCCGAGAATTACGCCATAAAGACTGGCATCAGCCCGCAGAAGGCTGTAGCCGACAATGTAGATCGCTTCAAGAAGCAGCTCACGCAGATGGGCTTTGGTTACGACTGGTCGCGCGAGATCAACAGTACCGACCCGGACTATTACCGCTGGACTCAGTGGTTCTTTTTGTTGCTGCACAAGCGCGGTTTGGCGTATCAGGCAGAGAGCAGACAGTGGTGGTGCCCGGTTGATAAAACCGTTTTGGCTAACGAGCAAGTCGAAGACGGCAAATGTTGGCGCTGTGGCAGCGTGGTAGAAAAAAAGGCGCTCAAGCAGTGGTTCTTCAGAATTACCGAATACGCCGACCGGCTGGAGAAAGACTTAGACGACGTTGATTGGTCCGACAGCATCAAAAACATGCAACGCAACTGGATCGGCCGAAGCAAGGGCGCCGAGATAGACTTTGCAATCGACGGCAGCAATAAAAAAATAACAGTCTTCACCACCCGCCCGGACACGCTATACGGTGCAACCTTCATGGTGGTTGCACCTGAGCATCCCATTGTGCATGAAATTACCACGAGCGAGTACCGCGAGCAGTTGGGCAACTACATAAAAGCCGCCCAAGCCAAGAGCGACGTCGAACGGCAAGAGACCGACCGAGAAAAAACTGGCGTCTTTACCGGTGCCTACGCCATAAATCCGGCCAATAACGAGAAAATTCCCGTCTGGGTGGCCGACTATGTTTTATACGGTTACGGCACCGGCGCCATTATGGCCGTTCCCGCCCACGACGAGCGCGATCACGAGTTCGCCAAAAAATTCGGCCTAAGCATCCAGCCTGTCTTAACACCGGTGTTCCGCGAATATAACAGCGAGGCTGTAGACCGGCCGAGCGTAAATATTGTGGCGCATGATCCGGCAACAGATACTTATTGCGTACTGGATTGGCAGAGAGAAGGCTTTGGGCTGGGCTGGCCAGGCGGCGGTGTAGATGAGGGCGAATCTCTAGAAGACGCAGCCAGGCGCGAGTTCACCGAAGAAACCGGCTACGAAGACTTTACGGTCGACGCCGTACTGCCCGCAGCCGTTTCCTCTTATTACGTCAACGCCTATCTGCCTTTGCAGCGGTCTGTACGGCACATAGTAAAAATCACGTTGCGCTCGCCAAAGCATAACGGCAACGTCGGCCAAGAGTACGAAAAAGGCGCATACGAAGTGCAGTGGTTAACCCGCCAGCAGATTCTTGACGGCATGAAGGGGGAGTGGCGGGCAATAGCGGAGTTTGCCCTGGACGAAACAATTCACGTTGGCGAAGGCGTTATGATCAACTCCGGCCCGTACAACAACATGCGTTCCGAGGAAGTCCGCGAGAAAATCGTAGCCGACCTCGAGAAAAAAGGCCTGGCCAAAGTGAGGACGAACTACAAAATCCGCGACTGGCTGATCAGCCGCCAGCGCTACTGGGGCGCTCCAATCCCAGTGGTTCACTGTGAAAAATGCGGCACCGTGCCCGTGCCCGAAGACCAATTGCCGGTTGTACTACCAGAGATGGAAAGCTACGAGCCAAGCGGTGACGGCCGCAGTCCGTTGGCCCGCGCGAGCGACTGGTTCAACACCACCTGCCCGCAATGCGGCGGCCCCGCCCAGCGCGAAACC
>DATDBJ010000040.1:0-2818 GCA_036524895.1 Saccharimonadales bacterium (SeqCode) | reverse complement strand
GGACCGTTAGCGAATTTCGTATTCTTTGGATACAATAGGAGGATTATGCTGATGGCGATAATCGTGCTGGGGATTTTGTGTATAGCGCTTCTAACGCTACTCTTGCGCAAAGCGCCGCCTGGGACTGAAACCAACGTTACGCTACTCCTCAAACAAGACCTTTCCAAGCTGAGTGACGACATTACCAAGCTAAAGGATGGCTTGCAGCAACAGATCGGCGAGCGGATGGATAAGAATCAGGAGATGATGCGGGATTCCATCCAGAAGCAATTTGTCGCCAGCAGTAAGATCGTAGCTGATGTGACTGAACGGCTTGCTAAATTGGATGAGACCAATAAGCGTGTCGTTAACGTCGCGGATGAGCTAAAAGTTTTGCAAAATGTTTTGCAAAACCCAAAGCAGCGCGGAGTGCTGGGCGAGTATTACCTCGGCCAAGTACTAGAGAACGTCCTGCCGCCCAAGCGTTTTAAGCTGCAATATAAGCTCTGCAAGGACGAGCAGGGGCGTGACCTTATCTGCGACGCTGTAGTTATTCTGGACAAAGGCAAGATGTTGCCGGTAGACTCCAAGTTCAGTCTTGAAAATTATAACCGTTTGCTCGAGGAAAAAGATAAAGCCCAGCGCGAGGTGTTCGCCAAAGCCTTTAAAGCCGACCTTAAAAACCGCATAGACGAGACCGCCAAGTATATACGCCCAAGAGAGGGCACAATGGATTACGCTTTTATGTTTATCCCGTCGGAGGCTATTTATTACGACCTGCTGGTTAATAAAGTCGGCAGCACAGGAACTTCGGCGCGCGATCTAATTGAGTACGCCTTCCGCGAGAAAAACGTGATTATCGTAAGCCCTACGACGTTTATGGCATACCTGCAGACCGTACTGCAGGGTCTGCGCAGCTTGCAGATTGAAGAGCAGGCCAAAGAGATCCAGCAGCGTGTGGGCGAGCTCGGCCGCCACATCCAAACCTACGAACAGCTGATGCAAAAGCTTGGTGGCAGCCTCGGCACTACGGTCAATCATTTTAACAACGCCCACAAGGAGTTGAAGAAAGTAGACAAAGACGTCGTAAAGATCGCTGAGGTGAATCCAGCGGTTGAGCCGTTACTTCTTGACAAGCCCGTCTTAGAAGATTAGTAACCTGGGGCGGCGGGGAGGCCGAAGAATTCTTCCAGGGTTTGGGTTTTTGTTTTGTACATTTCGCCTGAGAGTTCGGTGCCTACGAAGCGTATGTGCCACGGCTCGTACATGTAACCTGTTATGTGTTCCTTGCCGTCGGGGTAGCGGATGACAAAGCCGTATTTGTAAGCGTTTGCTGCGAGCCATTGACCTTCGGACGTGTCGGCGAAGCAGGTTTTGATCTCGCATTTGCCGCTCGCGGTGCCAATATCGGCGGCCCAGCCTGTTTGGTGCTCACTGTGGCCCGGGCGGGCGCTTTCGCGGTCGGCTTGAGCTTGGCCAAAGCCACGCACCTCGCTATTGTAGATGTTTATTTGCGTTTCATAGGAACGGTACGCGCTGATGATCATCAAATTAACGCCTTCGCTGGCGGCGGCTTTGGCCAGTGCTTCCAGGGCGACGGCTGTTTGGCCGCTTACTCGTTGACTTGCTGATCCTATGCTCATGCTTGGCGTTCGCAGGTCGGTGGGAGCATAATTTTTGGGACTTAGCTGGCGTTTTTTGTTAACGACTACCCAAGGGCTCGTCGGGTCTGTGAGAGAGTGGAGTTTTTTGTTGAATTGTTCGGTTGGTGTGGATGTCTTAGCGGAGCCTTCTTTTTTGCTGGAACGCTGCACCAGAAAAGTACCGCCGGCGAGCACGGTCGTTGCCAGGATCAACAGCAGACCGATAAATATGATTTTTGGGGTGACGATTCTTCTGGGTCTCGGACTAGGTTGCCGTAAGCGGCTATTTAGGTACATGGGTTTTGCTTTCTGGCGGAGCGATTAAGTCAATAACTAGGGCGGCTGTCCAGCTAAAGCCGGCCGCACCGAGCGGCTCGCCGCTTATGGGGTTGTAATATTCGTGGCAGCCATGTTCGTCCACTAGTTCTAGCATAATTTCTGTCAGGGCTTCGGCGTGGTGATGGTAGCCGTAGCGCTTAAGGCCGTCGATGACCAGCCAGTTTGTATTAAACCATGTGGGGCCTTGCCAGTATCGCTCCGGGCTGAACCAAGGGGAGCTGAGCGGTGCGCTGGGCAGTGGGTATGGCGGGCCAAAGAAGTGCTCGTTTTCTATGAGTTTTACGAGCAGGGCGGCGCGCTCTTTGCTGATGCATCCGGCGTATAGGGGTAGCAGGCTGGCAACACTCGGTTCTTTTAGCAGGCGGTGGGTGACGAAGTCGCGGGAGTAGTACATTTCAGTGTACGGGTCCCATAGATCCTCAAAAGTTTTGACCGTTTGTTTTATGCTTTTTTCGAGGTTTTCGGGTATTTCGGCGCGAATGGTTTTGGCGATCTCAAGTAAATGTTCGTTGGCGCGCACGAGTATGGAGTTGAACGCCAGGTCCTCGACGGCAAAGAGCGAGTGGTCTAGTATGTCGCTTGTGTTGTATGCCTTGCGCCGGAGGCGACGTTGGGCGTCGTACAGTGCCAATGCTTCTATCGTTGAGAGGCGTTGTCCGTTTGGAATGTGGCGGGTGTCGCGGCGGAACAGGCCAATGACGGTATCGAGTTTTGTGGCTTTTATGAAGCGTATCCACGGCGGAAGCAGGTGGTTTTGCAGTTCGCTCATCCATGGCGGGCTGTTGTCCAGGCCGGTTTCCCAGGGGTGAATTTGCAGTACAAGGCCCTCGTGGTGCGGGTCGCGCTCTTTGTATAGC
>DATDBJ010000039.1:0-12815 GCA_036524895.1 Saccharimonadales bacterium (SeqCode) | reverse complement strand
GTAGCACAAAAAAACCATGTACGCTGCGGCACTTTAGGGGCGAACGCAGCAAACAAGAATCCGCCCAGCATACCGCCAATCGCTTGCAAACCCAAAAAGAGGCCCAGCGCACCCGAGCCCTGCCCGGCGAAGATAAACCACGCTGGGAAAATAATCACTGCTAGCGGCACAATAAAGAACGCAAACAGCGGACCAAATAACTGCATTGGCCCAAGGAACGGCTCTTTTGCCAAAAACACGATGGCCTCGCCGGTGTCATGGTAGGCTTGACGCACCGACATAGACGTTTGGTGCGCGAACACCTGGCGTTTCAGCCGGCTAATCAGTACAATTGCCGCCACAAAAAGCAAGCTAGCAAGTAACAGGGTGGTGCTCTCCGACAGAACAGCAATGATCGCCCCAGCGCTAACCGGACCAATAAACATAGCCAGGTTCTGTAGTGTCTGCTGTAGACCCATGGCGCGAACCACCGGTACTTTTTCTTCGTTTGCGGCCGACGGAATAATGGTGTTTTTAGCAATTGCGCCCGGGCCGTCAAAAAAGACGCCGATTATTTGCGAGATAATCACAAACCACAGTGCAAAGAAGTCAAAGAATAGGGTCACCGCCAAGGCAACCGTCGTCACTGCACTCAACACATCAGCGATCATCGAAACTCTGCGGCCGCCAATCCGATCGGTCACTAGCCCGCCAGTTAGAATTCCTAGAAAAGCCGCCAAACCAGTGGCCAAGGCCACGGTCGCAGCGTCAGTTGCACTACCCGTTTTGGTCAGCACTAACCACGGTATCACAAAGGCAATCACCTGGTTGGCATACACCGAAGCAGACTGCGCGGCCATTACGCTCAACAACTGTTTCGCCGTTTTTAATCGTTCCCATCCGTTGTTTATCATCATTTTCACGCTCTATCCTGTACTTCTCACGTATCGTTCCAGTCGATCTAAACTTTGGTTCATGCCGGTGCTGTAGCCAAGCTTCGTCATTGTAGCTTTATCGGTCCTAGATTTGAGTTGCGTTAGGATGGTTAGTTTTGTAGTGCCATTGGCTTGTTCCTCAAAGGTGACGGTGTTTATTACCTCGGGGAGATGCTCATCGCGTGCATCACTGTCGTCAGCGGCGTCTTTGTATACCAATAGTTTTGGCGCATCCACTTCCAAAAAGATACTCCTCCCAGGGTATTCGGTACCGTCTGGGCCGCGCATTACCTGGACCCATTCGCCCCCCGGGCGAACATCCATTTTGCATACCGGGTTAGTAAAATCTTTGGGGCCCCACCACTGGGCTACGTGCTGAGGATCAGTCCAAAGTTTAAAAACAAGGTCACGCGGCGCATCAACGATTCGCGTAATGATAATTTGCCGACCCGAAACCTTATTGTTCATGCATACGCCTTGTTTTTATTGTAGCATCTTTTGACTGTCCATTGAGTTGATGCAAGTAGTCGTCGAGACTGTCCAGATTCTGATGCCAAAATTGGCGATAATTGACCGCCCACGCAGCAACCTGCTGGAGTGAATCACCCTCAAGTCGACATGGCCGCCATTTCCCTCGTCTGCTACGAGAGATTAATCCGGCATACTCAAGGACCTTCAAGTGTTTAGACACTGCCGGCAAGCTGACGTCAAAAGACGAGGCCAGCTCATTCACCGTAGTTTCGCCCTTGGTCAAGATCTCCAAGATTGCTCTTCTAGTTGGGTCCGCAAGGGCGGCAAAAATAAAAGATAGAGGGTCATGGGTAGGATAGTTAACTGATTGGTTAATTAACACAGTGGTTAAATAGTAATTTGTAGTTGTCTTGCTGTCAAGTTGTTGTTTGTGATCTTGTCATAGCTGTCGTTGAGTAACTATTGCGTGCATTTTCGCTCTCATTTCATACTGAGTTCTTCTGATCCTTTTCTAATAATGTGGGGTCCTGCTGTACCATCCGCGCCAGTTTAGGTAAGGCCCCACGTTCTTCTGTGACATCCGTAGTAGCAAGCCACCAGGCTAGGAATTCATTGGTCAAGGCCCCACGAGCCACCATATCTTCGAATTCGCTCGTGCCAAATTTTTTAGGGGGAGACCAAGTTTCCGGGCTTTCAGGCAGGACCTCGGCAATAGCATCCCACTGACGTTTTATCTGCTCAAGATCAGCAGTTTGTGGCTCAAACTCAATCTTCTGGTATATTAATACCACATGTTTGTTGATGACATGCATGCTTTGTATGTTTTAATAGTTATGATGAATAAAATTTTTTATGATGGCCCGGCGCTTAATGTTTTACATGACAAGTATGCGAAACAAGGGTGGATTGACAAGCAAGCAAGCTCGGTGGCGGTCGATAGCATAGACATTGACGCCCCGGTTCAGACCGTGTGGTCGGTTTTATTTGCGATTGATAAATGGCCTACATTCAACTCTATAATGAGTGATGTACGACTAGATACCGCGGTCGCCGTAGACGCCAAGGGATCATTTAGATTAAACGGCTTTCCTGTGACGTTTACGCTTGCGGTCGTTAACCCCAATCACGAGTTAACATGGACAGGCAAAGCGCTATGGACGAAAGCTGTCGATAGGTTATGGCTGGAACCACTGTCGACCACTACAACACGACTGCACCTCGAGGAATCGCTATCTGGCATATTTGTATCCGTGATTTCGAGCAACGCACGGCTGCACAAACAACATGAGGTGTCGTTGAGGTGCTTCAAATCGGCTGCAGAACAAATCACTAAAAAGGCCTAACCCTCGTCAATCTATTTTGCTTTGGCGTATCGATCCAGCCCGACAGACGCTCCACTTCGCACGATAACCGTACATATTTAATTTACTGATATAATACGGTACTATTGCATACAGCTACTAAAAAATAAGGAGAATATATGCAAACTGTCGTCTCGAAAGATGGTACTAAAATCGCATACGACAAACTAGGCAGCGGCCCGGCGCTTATCATGGTGTACGGTGCCTTTAGCTACCGTAACTACCCTGGCGCAATTAAGCTGGCCGAGAAGCTGTCACAGCACTTTACGGTTTATAATTACGACCGCCGGGGCCGCGGGGATAGCGGCGACACCGCTCCTTACGCAGTGGAGCGCGAAATTGAGGACATAGACGCGTTAATTAAAGTTGCTGGCGGTTCTGCATATGTATGGGGCCTGTCCTCGGGCGCCGCTTTGGCACTTAAGGCTGCCGCAAGCGGATTATCCATTTCTAAGCTTGCCGTGCACGAACCTCCCTTTACTGTAAACGATACCGACCACAGGCCACCAGCCGATTTTCATGCGCACCTGGTTAAGCTCATCGCCGAAGGCAAGCGTGGCGACGCCGTGAAATACTACATGGTGCAGGGCATGGGCGCCCCAGCCTTTGTAACGGTCATAATGCGGCTTATTCCTGGCGCATGGAAGAAGCTATCGGCGGTTGCGCCCACCCTCCCCTATGATGCCGCTATCCTACAAGGCTACCTAGCAGGTAAACCGCTTAGCGGCAAAGAATGGTCAGGCGTTACCATGCCCACTACCATATTGTATGGCACCGAAAGTCCGGCATTGTTTAAGAACGCTGCCGAGGCTATAGCAGATGTCTTACCAAACAGGCCTAACATTGTAGCTAGGAAAGGACTAGGACACACCAAGCGTTTCCTGGTCGACGAATTCGCCACCGCAATAATCGACAGCCTTAAATAAGTAGTCCGACAAGAGGGGTACGTGTGCCCGCGCGAATACCGCGCCAGCAGGCGCACCAATTGGTGTGTGCGGTTCTAGGCATATGTTCAAAAAGCGAGCGACGCCCACAGTCTGCTGTATTGTGTCCAAAAGCTAACCGATAGCTATTCCTGCTTTAGCAGAAATATCCCCTTGAGTACAAAAATATTGTCAGGTGTTAGCCATGTTGTCTGCGAGGTAGTATCCCGAGGAGCATATAATAGAAGGTAGGGAGGGTGATAAAATGGCTCAACCTACACCACATGCCGAGCGGATCAAGCAAGAGCTGCGCGAGGCAGGCGTTGGCTGGTTTGGGTTTATGAAGTTTGGCATTCGATACCTACACAAGCTTATCCATCCCGATGAGCACATACACGGTATAGTTTTTGGCCGTTACCGGGCGATGCCGGGAGTGTTGTCGTGGGAAGAGGGGATGTTGGTCGCTACCGACCGCCGCGTACTATTCGTGGATCGCAAGCCAGGTTTTTTGAGAGTAGATGATATCGCATATGACGTCGTGGCGGGCGTTGAGGTATCCAAGGCCGGGATGTTTAGCGGGGTTACGCTCTTTACGAAGCTGGGTGATTTCCCGCTTCGTTTTGTTAAAAGCGTGTGCGCCGAAAAGTTTGTCCGCTATGTAGAGATGCGGCGCTTGGAGAGCGCTGAAGAATAAAACGATGCGGACTTATCCGCAGCTCCAAAGCCGCTACAGTAAGGAGTCTGTAAATGAGGTTACAATTGCGGTGTGAACAATACCGGCGACATCCTGTTGGCTTGGCGTATAATGCAGGGTATGAATCAAGACCTAAATAGTCATCCTAAAAAGTTGTATTTGTCATCCAAGGACAAAAAGATATTTGGGGTATGCGGCGGCATTGCTGATTATTTCGGCGCCGACCCTACCGTAGTACGCTTGGCATGGATACTCGCGACCGTCCTCACCGGTGTTGCGCCTGGTGTATTGGCGTACATCGTCGCTGCCATTGTCATGCCCAAAGAGCCGATTCAACGCTAAACAAAAAACTCTCTCCACCCGGGAGTTTTTTGTTTATATAGGACTGGTTATTTTTTGACACGCTTTTTGGCTGGAGTGGTAACAGCGACGACGCCCAATCCGACAGCGACAGCGTACATCGCAATGGCCGCATAGAGGGCTAGGGTGCCGATAAGGCCCCAGCCCCAGGCGTTAAGCAGCAGGCCGCGCAACGTTTCGCCCATAAAGAGCGTTTGGCGCTGGCTGGCTAATGTCTGGTTTGTGCGGTCTTTTTGGTATTCGCCGCTTACCTCTGAGTAAGTTTTGCCATTGGCAACATTTTTAAGGTGCCCGGCGATGTAATCGGAGTAGGCCTTGGCCTTTGCGCCATTGTCTACCATTTGCCCGGCGTATTTAAGGAGTGCAGGGTTTTCTTCTCTCAATTTATCTGCGTCAGGGAAGGATATCTTTTGCGCGACGAGCTGGTCGTGTACCATACTGGCCGCAAACGTGCTACCCCACAATACTAAACTAGCGGCAGCGGCGAAAACCGCAGCCGAGATCAATAGTATTTTTTTCATGTAAAAATCCTTTATTTTGCTTATGATTATAGTATACGCTAAAAATCAAGCGCATGGGGCGCTGGCGCAGCTATTACTATGGTTTTAAGTATCGAATCCTCTTGAGTAAGAGTCTTCATGGGTCTCACGCTGTCGTGGCACTTGGATTGAGCGGTGGCGTGGGCCGGCGAGTGCTCCCAGTACAGGGGCTAGAGCTTTTGGGCGTGCTAAGTGTATGGCGTGTCCGCCGCCATCTAACTTAATAGTATTGAGTCCCAGTGCTTTGGTGACGGCATAGACCCACGCTTCATCTCGTACAGGATCGCGAGGATCCCATATGTACGTGCCAGGTATCTCATGGACTTCGGGCAGGGGCGGGTCTTGGAGCCGAAATTGCGGTTGCATGCTTTTTATGGCTATTCGAGCTAGGCTTCTGGGCACCTTGCCGAAGAGTAGCTCTCGAGCTGCTCTTCGGCCCATGATTGTCGTGCCGTCGGCTAATGTTTCTATGCTGTCACGAAATCTTTGACTGTTCCTCTGGGGGGGTATGGCGCCTCTGAGCGGGTCTGTCCGGGTGTGGTCTGCGGGTTGTCCAAGGCTAGCAGAGAGATATGCGATGTGATGTACGTCGACACCTTTGCTTTTAAGCACCTTTATGGTTTCTTCTACTATAAGTCCACCTCCGGAGTATGCAACCAAGAGACTTAAAGGAGCGTCCGTTTTGGACAGCGCATTCGCTGCTACGCGAACGTGGTCGCTGCGTGTTGCGCTGGGATCCTGTACGGGCAGGTCGTTGACTACGACGGGAGTGTAGCCCTGATACGCCAACTCGTCACTGAGCGGCCCCCAGTTGACTCCAGTCTCCCATGATCCTGGTATTATGCCGATCCTGCCTTTGCTCGTAGGCTCGTTGGCTTTATCGATCATTCGATCATTCTAGGGTGCTTATGGTTTGGCGGCAGCGAAATATTTGACACCTCCTTGCACAGGAAAGCGCTGTTCCGTGCCCTCGGGCGCTTGCAACTGCCATAAAGAATAAACGATCTATAGTAAAATCATCTTTTATTGAGTAAAATACACCTACAGATGGCGCCTTGGCGGAGTGGTTACGCAGAGGTCTGCAAAACCTTTTACACCGGTTCAATTCCGGTAGGCGCCTCCAGATTACACGGATTCCGGGCGAGTGGTGGAACGGTATACACGAGGGACTTAAAATCCCTTGCCCAAAAGGCTTGTGGGTTCGAATCCCACCTCGCCCACCAATAAACTAGTAAGCGACCTGATGTCTCTAGTCGCGTACTATGCTTTTGTAAAACCTCTAGCCGGAGGCGACTTCGGCTAGAGATGTTTATTTGGCGCTGTCGTTATCTATCTTCCGATCCTTTGCTCTTGCGGTTTAGCGCCTCTGGCTGTAGGCGAACGGTGATCCTACACTGTTTACTGCCAAAGTTTTGGAACAGATAATAAAGAAGGTAGGAGTGCGTCTTGTCGTAGAAGTCGAGACGACCAAGCGATTTGCCTATCATGTCCTCCTCTGTCTCAGGTTCAAGTGTGACATCGAAAGTTGGCATCGGTGCTGTCCCGTCGTACTTCCCGAGTGGCATTGAGGCTGCCTGGCCGGGGTCAAGCATAAGAGTGTCTTCCGTGAATTCTTTCCTAGCCGTTAACCCATTAGCAAATTTATCATCGATTGACCTATCTTCATATTTGGCCATGCGAAGTACCACCTATCTTTGCGCGCATGTCGCCATACGGCATACTTAATAGAGTATCGCCGCGCTCTATATGTCTGCACAGGCAGCGAGTTGTAGATGCGGACGCACTCTGTTTTGGTAAAAGTTCTCTATTTGTCTACTGTGGATATTTTCACTTCTTGGCGATAGATTTATAATGCAGAAGGTGTAAGTGACGTGGACGCGTAAACTATACACAACCATCCCAGATTACAGAGAAGTAAAACTTCTCTGTAACATCGGATTATTTCACAGTAGACATACCGAGTTAAAAATTGGAGCACACTAACTCTAGGGCTAATGTGGCTTAGGATATCATTTCGTAAAGTTCCCCCCTAACTTACGCATATATGTGTAAATACCTTTATATTGCAGATTCCCTCGCACGTCAAGACGCGAGCCATAATCGTAGTAAATTATGCTATAATTAACAAACAACGAGGCGATTAATCCAGTGAGTAAGAAGCTAGAACAGTCAATTGAATTATTGATAAAAGAACTTATAGCCCAAACCGGGGAAGATCCCGATAGGCCTGGCCTTAAAAAAACGCCCAAAAGAGTAGTGGGTGCGTATGAAAAAATCCTGAGCGGATACAACCGTTCCTTAAAAGATGAAATAACGACTTTTGATAACAGCTATAAATATGATGAAATTGTTTATTCTGGCGGGATAGACTTCTTTTCATTATGCGAGCACCACCTCCTGCCGTTTTTCGGAAGCGCACATATAGGTTATATACCGAGCGATAGGATCATCGGATTAAGTAAGCTGGCGCGTGCAGTGGATATATACTCAAGGCGCCTCCAGCAACAGGAACGGTTAACGATGGAGATTGCCAACGAACTTGACGTCCTGCTTAATCCAGTAGGCATTATTGTGATGATGGAAGGTAAGCATTTCTGTAATATGGCTCGAGGCGTCGAGCAGACGAATTCACGGATGAAGACTATCGTAGCTCTCGGTGAACTCAAAGAAAACGAAAAATTAAGGAACAGTTTTTTTCAGTTGTCTCAATCATTCAGTAAATAGCATGCAGGAGTATTCTGCTGGCATCGAACTTGCGACAGAAACGGTGCGGGCATACGGGCTCGTCAAGGCCGGAGAAGATGTCTCAGTGTCGCAAGTAGGTACAGGGTATGTAAATCGAGTCTTCAAGGCGGTGGCCAGTGATGGGCGCTGTTATGCCGTCCGTCTGCCTGACCGGCTAACCGAAGAATCTCTGGAGAACGAAGACGCTATAATAAAGCAGCTTTCTACGAGCAACCTACGAACAGCGACACTCTTACGCAACAAAAACGGCATATTCTACAAAAACGGTCGCGGTGAGACTGCTACAGTATCGTTGTGGCTTAGCGGTCAGCACCCTCTACACAATGTTAACGCGCCATTATGTAGCGCCTTGGGTAAGGCTTTAGCTACATTTCATGTCGTAGTTAGAGAGTTGCCCCACCTGAATAGCGGACAACTTCTCAGCCCAGATGCGAAAGGATGGCTTGAAGCAAATCTTCAGATAAGCGGATCAATCGTTGAAAAACTCAGACAAAGGGCACTCAATTTTGATAGCAAAAATTTGCCCGTCGGTATAGTACATGGCGACTTCCATGCAAATAATATCCTAATCGACGCTCAAACTATTGCGATATTGGACTTCGAGAGAGCGGGCCAAAGCGTGCTTTTGTTGGATATCGCACGAGCCGTTGCCGATTTATGCAGTACTGCCGACGGAGGTTTTGATGACAGTAGGCTGGCTGCATTCCTCAGTGGCTACGAGTCGATTAGAGCTTTAACTTACGCAGAATATAACATGTTAGGGCTGGCAATAATTTATGCGGCTTTAGCCGTTGCGAATTGGTTCCATATTCAGGAGGAAAAGATATGGGCAGGGCATTTTCTGGACGTCGGGTGGAGTGTCTATAGATCTCCGGCTCTTGCACTATCTCCTCGTAAGGAGTAGTATTAGTTGTTCAGCGGGATTATGGAATAGATGATCGTACACTTTATCGGATCCAAGAGTGAAATACGTGAAGAGCTACCCTATTATCGGGCCATCATCTCATGCATTAAGAGCCAGGGCCATACTATTGCCAAGGAATGGGTTGAGGAGGTGAACGCGCTTGCCGAACAGGGAAAATTTAAGAGAGAGGCGGAAAGCTGGGCCCAAGTTGATAAGGATAATATGGCGGCGCTTGCGAAAGCCGATGTGATTATAGTCGATTGCACGGCAAAAAGTTTTTTCTCTGGATATCAAGTCGCGCAGGCCACGGCTCAGAAAAAGCCAGTGCTCGTCCTGACGCGCGATAAATCACCGGTAGCCATTTCGGGGCTTAGTACTCCTTCGGGATTTATTAAAAGTGTTGTTTACGAGCTGGAAAATATAAATAATATCGTTCAAGAATTTCTTAGCGAGAACACCATTGAGACAAAAGACCTGCGCTTTAATTTTTATTTAGATAGGCAGACATACACCTATTTGCGCTGGATGTCCGAGACAACTAAGAAGACAAAGGCTGAGGTTATTCGGTCCTTATTACAGCGTGAGATGAAAAGCGGTAATGACTAGGCGGCGCATAGGTCTGTCGCTGAGTGTCATTTTCATATTAAGTAAAACCATTTGGTTGGTGCGGGCTCGGTCTGGCGTACTCTGGTATCATGAAAATATGGCAGAGCTGAAAACCAAGAAGCAAAATAGTGGCGTAGATGAGTTTTTGGCGAGCATCCCTGACGATGGGGTGAGGCAAGATTGCAGAGAGCTCACGGACCTGATGCGCAAGATTACCGGCGACCCGGGCGACATGTGGGGTACAAGCATCGTTGGTTTCGGCGAGTATCACTATAAGTACGCAAGTGGGCGTGAGAATGACTGGTTTAGGATGGGCTTTTCGCCGCGCAAGCAAAACCTGACTATTTACATCATGAGCGGCTATGAAGACAAGGAAGATCTGCTCGCTAAGCTAGGCCCCCATTCTCTGGGTAAATCGTGCCTATACATAAAAAGGCTGGCCGACATCGATATGAAAGTTCTCGCAGACTTGTTACGCCAAGCCCATCAAACTAAGAATTATGGCGAAGCATAGCGCGGGCATATTGTTGTGCCGCAAGGTGGGTAAGGAGTTCGAGGTTCTGCTGGTGCACCCCGGCGGGCCGCTGTGGGCGCGCAAAGATTTGGGCGCATGGTCTATACCTAAGGGAGAACTAGAAGAGGGCGAGGAGCTGCTGGACGCGGCCAGGCGTGAGTTTGCTGAAGAGATGGGCGCGTATCCCCCGGCTGGCGATTACATGCCGCTGAGTGCAGCCAAGCAGGCTAGCGGCAAAACCGTACATGCCTTTGCGTTGGAGTCCGGATTTAATCTGGAGAGATTCCACAGTAACATGTTTCAAATGGAGTGGCCGCCAAGTTCCGGCAAGCAGCAAGAGTTTCCGGAAAATGACAAAGCCGCATGGCTCCCATTTGCCGCAGCCAGGCAGAAACTGGTGAAAGGCCAAGTTCCTCTGCTGCAAGAGTTGGCCGATAGACTAGGAGTTGCCTTAGATGACCCCGGCAAACCAGGACACTAAGCTGCTCGTTTAGCTTTGCGGCTTGTTGGTGATATACTGATTTGCAATGAGCAAGTCAGCAACCTCGGTTATGATGCGCATGATGCCCCGGCGGGCATAAGTTCTCTTTATCCAAGTTTTCTTTATTACACTAAAAACAGGTAGACTATTAGTATGAAGTATTACGTAACCACCTCTATTCCGTATGTAAACGGTGAGCCGCACGTGGGCCATGCGCTCGAATTTGTGATGACCGACGTTTTAGCACGCGCTGCCCGCCAGCGCGGCGACGAGGTTATTTTTAGCACCGGCGCCGATGAGCACGGCAGCAAGGTCAAGCAAACTGCCGAAAAAATGGGTCTCACCTCCCAGCAATTGGCCGATAAAATGACTGGTCAGTTCATCGGCCTGCTCAAAGACCTTAACATCAGCAACGACCGCTTTGTCCGGACCACCGACCCAAACCACGAAAAGCGCGCTCAGCTCATCTGGAAAGCGCTGGAGCAGGACATCTACAAAGCCAAATACACCGGCTGGTACGACGTAAAAGAAGAAGAATTCGTGCCCGAGGCCAAAGCCGATCCGGAGCGCATGAAGCCGGATCATCCTCAGGCCTACCAAAAACTTGAGGAAGAGAACTACTTCTTTAAACTCAGCAAATATAACGACAAAATTCTGGAAGCAATCAAGTCCGGCGCTTTTAAGATCGTTCCCGAGACTCGCCGCAACGAGATTCTGGCTGTGCTCAAGGAGGGGTTGGAAGACATCAGCATCTCCCGGCCAAAGGAAAAGGTGGACTGGGGCGTGCCAGTGCCCGGCGACCACGACCAAGTCATGTATGTTTGGTTCGAGGCGCTCATGAACTACATCACGGTTTTGGGCTATCCGGAGCACCAGGACTTTAAGGATTACTGGCCGGCGGCGGTGCAGGTGATCGGCAAAGACATTATTCGCTTCCATGCGGCCATCTGGCCTGGTCTCTTGATGAGTTTAGGGGTCGCGCTTCCAAAGACGCTATATGTTCACGGCCATATCACGCTCGACGGCAAAAAGATGAGCAAGTCACTTGGCAATGTGGTTGCGCCCAAAGCAATTCTCAGTAAGTACGGCGTAGACGCCTTCCGCTACTACTTCTTGCGTCACATCCCAAGCTACAACGATGGTGACTTCAGCTGGGACGCATTCGAAGCTTCCTACAATAACGAGCTGGCTAACGAGCTGGGCAATGCCGTGCAGCGTACTGCGGCAATGATCGAGCGCTACCAGGAAGGGGTTATTGGCAACATTCCGGCAGCCGAGCACGATAGTGCGCCCGTTGCCGAGGCGATCAACGAGTGCCGATTCGACCGGGCGCTCGACCACATTTGGGATCAAGTCCGCGGTCTTAATCAGTACATCGACACCGAGAAACCTTGGACAATCGCAAAAGACGGCGATAAAGATCATTTGCGCGAGGTTTTGGCGTACCAGGTGGGCTGCTTACTCGAAATCGCCGAGCTGCTCACCCCATTCTTGCCCGAAACTGCGCAGAAGATCAAAGATATTTTCGAGAGTGGTGTCGTCAAACTCTCTGACGGGACACTTTTCCCAAAGTCAGAAGTTGCCCGAAAAGTTTAAACTACGAAAAATACGTTCATGAAAATCGCCGTCATCACTTGTTACGACCAAAACGATTACGTTAGGGCCAGGGTTTTACGCACGGCTTTTGCGGCCGTCCCCGGAGTCGAAGCGCTGGTAATTCGCAACGAAAATAAAGGGCTACTGCGCTACCTGGAAGTACCCTACAAAATTTTGGTTGCCCGCTTCAAGCAGCGTCTCGACGCTTACGTGATCGCCTTCCGCGGTTACGAGATGTTGCCATTCGTGTTGGCGGTTAAAGGGCGCAAGCCTCTCATTTTCGACGAGTTTATCAACGCTGCCGAGTACCTTGAAGAGCACAATAAGCTCAACACAAAAAGCGGGATAGGCAAGTTTTTTGTAAAAGCCTACGCCTGGTTACTGAGCCGCTGCCGCTTTATATTGGCCGATACTCAGGCGCACGCCGACTACTCTGCCAAGCTGTGCGGTTTGCCGGTGGAAAAGTTCAGAGCTATACCTGTCGGTACCGATGAGAGCCTCTTCCATGCTGCGCCAAAAACCAGCGCGGCCGCGCACAAACCGTTTACCGTATTCTTTTATGGTAATGGCATGACCCCGCTCCACGGCCTCAACTACTTGTTGGACGCGGCCATTATGCTCAAGGATAACCCCAATATTACGTTCAATCTGGTCGGCGGCAAAGAGAAGGGCGAGACGGCTTGTAACGCGGCAATTGCCAAAGGTGC
>DATDBJ010000038.1:0-3748 GCA_036524895.1 Saccharimonadales bacterium (SeqCode) | reverse complement strand
TAAGCTGCACCTACGGTCTTTTAGAATGGCTATTTCGCTCCGCTCCGCGTCGCTCAAGCCAACAAATCTCTGCCTCTGTTGCATCCCCTTACTGTATCTGAGGGGTTAGGTGGGTGTCCTAATATATTCCGGAAATTCGAGCGCGACGGCCGCCTAAAGAGCGTAGCCCGCCTAGTAATTCCATTTATTAGACTGGGCGTTGATGCATATTTCGCTACGGCGGACGTATTGCGCGCCAACCACCGGCCGGTAGATAATAAACGTTAGCAATGTGAGTGCTGGCGCGACCCGCCTTCCTACTCACAGGCTACTAACGAGACTTTAAGGATGCACACATACTAGCCGTTTGACGACGGCAATAGCGTCCCTGCAACCTTTTTCAAGCAACTGTGTTCTGGCCGATAAGCGCGAAGTACGGACGGTTACTTCCCTGCTGCCAAGATCACTCCCAGATCCGTTCACTGGTGTTTTTAAACAATCCAGTTCTCTTTCTAATAACTAATTTGAGGAGCTTGAGACTCATGAAAAATCGCGTTGTTATTGCCCGTGAAGTTAACGTGTCGGAACTGTACTTTAAGAATGAGGGCCGCCTGACGGCTTTTCCGCGCCGGGTGGAGCTGGACGGGCGCGAGTATACTTTTATGGACGGCTTGCGTTACCTAGTGCAAAGGGGCCAGCAGCTGATCCAGGTATTTGATATGACCGACGGCGCCCGTGACTACCGCTTGCAGTTCGACGACTCGCAGCGCTCGTGGACTCTTGTTGACATGACAGTCTAGTCACCGCCAAACTAAATAGCTAAAAACTCCGCAGCCTGCGGAGTTTTTATTTGCCGGTTTTAGGGCATGGGGCCTTCCGCCCCTGACTTGGGGCGCTCGGTCCTGCCGCTGCGGGCTGTAGCGATGGCTAAGATGCCTGCGAGCAGGTGAAAAATAACGTCAAAGCCAGTCAGGCCGCTGGGCGCTAGGCCCCACAGCTCAGAATTGAGTAGTCCAAGTATGGCGATTGTTACATACGCTACGCCGGTGAACATCAGAATGTCGCGGATTGTGTTTGCGTTGTTGGAGCTAAAACCGGCGTACAGCAGGGCGAGGGCTAGCGGCACGCGCAAAATATCCAGCGCGGTGTCGGCGTTCATGAGCTTAAACAGATGCCCGTCCGTAACGAAGAATCCCAAGAGCGCCAACAACGCGGCGATAACACCTAGGATTTGTGCTAGTCTTTTTTGCGCGGCTAGTTCCCGGTTCACAGGCTTCTCCCGGCTTACGTTATCGTGCCGCCTCTACTAGCGCCGCCTCTTGCGCGGCCAGTCTCTTCTGAAGCCGCTCCGCCAGCCTTTTCCTTTGCGGTAGACGTCATTTGCTGGGAAGTCTCGGCCGCCTTGTTCATGCCTTCCTTAACCTTATTTTTCTGCGCGGTCATTTGCTGCTGCATGCGGTTGCGTGCGGTCATGACCTTCTCTTTAATTTCACGCCGAGTTTCTTCGCCCTTTTTGGGTGCAAATAGGACCCCCAAAATGGCGCCAGCGCTGAGACCAGCTAGAAAGCCCATTAACATTCCTGATGTCATATTGGTTGGTTCTCCTTGTGTGTAACGCATGCTTGTATCGTAGTCTGGGTTGAAAAAATGATCTGTACGATAATTCACCTGTAGATGAAGCGTTTGCCATGGCGTCGCGATAGCACTACTATGTAGATATAAACAAAGGCGTGGGTTATCGACACTATCATTCGTTTGTTTGAGGAATACGCTGGGCGGCTGCCGCTGGAGCTGTTCGTGTTTGTTGGGTCGTTTGTTGAAGAGATCATCTCGCCTATTCCCTCTTTTGTGGTGATGGTGCCGGCGGGCGCGGCGGCGCAGGTGCAGGGCGTTGGATGGTGGTACTTGATCCCGCTGGCTTTTATCGGCGCGGCCGGAAGGCTATTGGCGTCTTTGATTCTATATGCCTTTGCCGACAAGGTTGAGGATTGGCTGCTGGGCAAAGGCCGTAAGTTTTTTGGGATCACACACAAACAACTGGAGAATTATGGTCAGAAGTTAAGCGGCACATCGCGCGATTTTGTGGCGCTACTTTTGCTTAATGCTATACCGGTTGTGCCGACCTCGTTGCTGTCACTTACGTGTGGATTTATTAAGGTCAAGTTTAGCTTGTTTGTTTGGGCGACTTTTTTTGGGTCGGCGGCAAACGCTTTGATATACATGGGGATCGGCTACGCCGGTATTCGTGTTGCTTCGGAGTTGCAGCACCTGCAGCTTGCTTTTCAGGTAATCGCCGTATTGGGAGCTGCCGCTCTTGCTGGTTGGCTCACCTACCGTTGGCAAAAGAAAAAGGGCCGCTAGAAACATCACACTATAGCGCTAACCATTAGCGTTATAATGGAGCTTATGGACAATAATCAAGAAGTCGAGCAACAAACAGAAAAACCAAAAGTAATCGCTAACGGCGGGAGGTCCGTTGGTAAAAAATGGATTATGTGGCTTTTGGTGGCAGTGTTAGTACTGCTATTGGCGGGCGCGGGCTACCTATGGTGGCAGCTCAAGGCCGAGAAAGATGCTAAGCAGAAGCTGCAGAAAGACAAGCAGCAATTACAGGAACAAATTGATAAGCTCAAGAAGAGCGCTGACAAGAGTGCGGATGCGGCGCCAGCCGAAGAAGCCGACGCGGAAGAGGTGTGTAGTGACACCCCCACTACAACCATGAAAGACAATATTAAGGCGGCGCTGGACAGCAAAAACACGGCAGCATTCGCTACCTACACCACAAGCCCGGTTAAGTACGTATTGGCCGCAAGCGAGTTCGGCGGCGACAAAACGCCGGATGAAGCCGCGACGGCGCTAGAGTATACTCACTCCGCTACCGGCCCATGGGACTTTAGCTTGCCTGCTCCAACGATTGCCGCATACGACGCTGGCTTTTACAGCGACTACTTCGATTCCAACACTTACGTAGGCAAAGCCGCCAGCGGTATGGTTATGGCCTTCGATTTTGACTGCGACGGCAAAATCAAGCAAATCTTTGTAGCGGCCGACGACGACCTTCTGTAAATAACACAGCCCATTAAGTGAGACGTGTGTTAATTATCTTAGTGGTGGCAAAAGCATAAACGCGTAAACTGCCTTTATGGGCAAAAAATGGACGGTCATTACGATACTGGCGTTGGCGCAGTTCGTGATGGTTTTGGACAGCACCGTCATGAACGTGTCGCTCTCGACAGTCGCGAGCGACCTGGGCACCAACATCTCCGGCATGCAAGCCGCTATCACCTTCTATACTCTCACGATGGCGGCTCTCATGCTAACCGGTGGCAAATTTGGCGATATCTGGGGGCGCCGCGGGGCTTTTACGATAGGGGCAATCGTATACGGTATTGGCTCGCTTATTACGGGTTTGAGCCCTAACCTGCCTACCCTTTTGTTTGGCTGGTCGCTGGTCGAAGGGCTTGGTGCGGTGCTGGTGATCCCAGCCATTGCTGCTCTGACTGCCGTGAATTACAGAGGTAAAGACCGAGTTATCGCCTTCGCGATTATCGGTGCAATCTCTGGAGTTGCGGCTGCGCTCGGTCCGCTTATCGGCGGTTTTGTGACGACTTATTTCTCCTGGCGCTACGTTTTTATCGCGGAGACGGTCATCATGGCGGGTATACTTTTGTTCGTTCGCAAGATAGCCGACGAGAAGCTTGCCCGTAAGGCCAAGATAGATGTGGCGAGTGTGCTTTTGTCGGCCTTTGGTATGGGCATTTTGGTGTTT
>DATDBJ010000037.1:0-5664 GCA_036524895.1 Saccharimonadales bacterium (SeqCode) | reverse complement strand
TAGTTACAGTCACCGCATAACCGGCCAACCCCAGGAACGGATTGGGAAAGCCGAATACATGCGCTTGCTCAGACTGTGTAACTGAGCCGCAACTGACGACCGGATTAAGGTCGCAGCCAGGTGTGTAGGCCGGATTTTTGGCGAGCTGCAGTTCGTCATGGGTAAGGACCGCCGAGCTAACGATGCCGATCACGCCGCCGATAATCAAAATCCAAGGCAATGCCTTGACAAGCGTGATTGACTGCCCAAAAATCCTCATGTCACTAGTTTACAGCGCCCAGCTTACTCGGCGCAACTACTGGTGCTGGTTCCCTCTGTTAAGCCTCTGACTTTGTCGATGTTGGCTAAGACTTGTTCCATGGTGAGTGCATAACCGACATGCTGGTAGTTGATGGATTTTGCAAAGATGACGCCAATGACCTCACCGTCCTTGTTGATGACCGGCCCGCCGGAGTTGCCATGCTCCACATCGGCCCTTACGGAGTAGACTTCACGTTTGGTACTGCCTTGATTGTAGATATTGCGTCCTTGGGCAACGAATGTCTCCAAAATAACTCCCGGTCCGGCCGTAAAGCCCGAACCCGAGGGATATCCGAGTACGGCGGCTGGCGTGTTGCCTGCGGCGAGCTGTGTCTCTACCGGCAGAGGTTCGCCTGCCAGATTTTCTGCGCGTAAGATTGCTATGTCCAGTTGCGGGTCGAACAGCACGACTTTTGCGCTATGCCGTCCATTTTGATCCAGCACAAACGGATGCTTTACACCTGCAACAACGTGTGCGTTCGTAACCACGGAGCCATCACCAGCTACAAAACCGGAGCCCTCGACAACCTTATCGCAACCCTCGCCTTCTATCTTGACGATCGAGGCCCGTGCTTTTTGGACGGCCGGTGTCAATTCTCCCATTTCGGGCAATGGAGTATCGGTCTTCAGCGCCGGCTCCAGGCCGGTGAATACCTGCGGGAAGTTGTTCGGGTCTATAAGGCGTCCGAGTTCGGTTAGTGCGCTTGGCGCCGAGGGCAATTTGCTTTCCAAAAAGGCTACGATTTGCGAGTTGCGGATCTGTCGTTGCCATCCGCTGTCGGGGATGTTGCGGAATATGGACGCGCCTAGCCAAACAGCCGCCAGGAGCGTTGCGGCCGCCAGCGCCGAGCCGAAAATTTTATCTAACCTGTTGGTGAGCTGGGCTTCGCGCAGGCGGAATTTTAAAAGCAAACCTATATACTCGCCCGCCACCATAAGCGTCAGAGCAAAACTTAAAACAACGACAAACGTTAAAAGTGCCCTTGCGCCCGGCGTGCTGACAATATTGGCGAGCAGCATATTGATCCAGGCACCCAAAAATAAGCCGGTAAAGAAGCCTAACGTCGAGAAGAACTGGCGAACGAACCCCACCTCCGAGCCGCGTATCAGGGCGGCCACTAGAAACAGCCCGACGAACAGGTCTAGCCAATTCATGATTTAATCATAACAGCTTTGATGGTCTACCTATCAATCGTTCTTAAGCTGGTTGACGTGTAGCTTATCTTTGGCGTGCAGGCTGATGACCAGCATAAAGAGAAGGCCGAGGAAAAGAAGATAAACCGCGCGGTCGGCTATGTTGGCTGCGACGATAGTTGAGCTGTTGATGTGATGTAAGTTTTGGCTGAACACCAAAAATGCCTCGCGTATGCCAATAGCGCCCGGCGTTAGGGCAACGAAAAGCGAAAAGTTGGACACGCCCGTGTAGGACAAAATTTCGCCGATCGAAGCATCCGCCCCCACCGTTTGCAGCTCGATACCATAAATAAACGCAAGAGCCGCAACCTGCAAAACTGTGGCGCCAAAAATCCATCCTACATTGAGCGGGTTGAGTCCGCCCTCCAGCTTGATATGAGAGCGTTTTTTGTAGCGCCGCACAAAAACAAAGCTCGCCGCGGCGGTCGCAGCCATGAGCAAGGCCGTTTGCCACCACGGTTGGCTACCAACGAACATCAGCATCGCGCTGATCACCGCGTACGTGCCAAGGTACAATAGCAGCGTAAACATAAACTGCTTAACGCTCAGGTTGTGGCGCTTCTTGAGGTACGCCCCACGGAAGACCGGCCCGCTCTGCCCCAGGCCGAAGAAATTAATAAGCGATGAGTAAGCGTTAAAAAGAATATTTTCCTGCCTGGACATCGTTTTGTGGTAAATGCGCAAGCTGGCGCGGGTAATCATCACATAAGCCAAAAAAGCTACAGTGTATAGCGCAAGTAACGCCAAGATCGTAACGGGCGAAAGTTGCTTAAGCTGGTCTATTATGTCAGGATGCTTGGCGATGTAGTAAGCGAACACGCCAAGAGTGGCGGTAATGATTATTAACGCCAAGATCGGCTTCAGGCGTTGCTTCATATCCGTTAGCAGTATAGCATGGCCGGATTACTGTTTATCGAAGCGCATATGCTTTTGGTGTTCGAGCAACTGCTCAATAAGCGTGCGGTTGATGCGGATTAGGTCGGCCACGACGCCTAGTGTAAAGGCGATGAACGAGGCTACGAGCAGCACGCTGCCAAGGATGAGCGACTGGAGATGAGCGCCGGGTGCATGCGAAAAAATCAGATAAAGGTAACGCACGAACGGAATAAGACCGAGCAGCAGCAAAACTACGCCCATGATCCCGAAGAACGCATAGGGGCGGTACATCAAAAAGGCACGCAGGATGGCGATGCCAGATTTTGTAACGTGCTCCAGCGATGATTTAAACAGGCGCGATTCGCGCGTTTTGGGGTTGGTTTTGATCTTTACGCTCTCTATAGCCAGCTGCTTGTTGCCCGCCTGGATGAGCGTCTCCATGGCATAGCTAAAAGTAGTGACGGTATTGAGCCTAATGGCAGCCTCGCGACTGTAGGCGCGGAAACCGCTCGGCGCGTCCGGTACTTTTGTGCCGGCGACGGTGTTTAATACCTTTGTGCCGAGGCGTTGCAACAATTTTTTGAGGGGTGAAAAATGCGCGATCTTTTGCGTTTGCCGGTCGGCAATCACGATGTCGGCCCTGCCTGCCAAGATAGGGGCGACCAAATCGGGAATCCGTTTTCCCGGGTATTGGTTATCGCCATCAGTGTGCACAATAATGTCGGCGCCAATCTCCAGGCTTTTGTCTATCGCGTCGCGAAAGCCGCGGCCCAAGCCCTGTCGCCTGGGGTGTCTCACGAAGTGTTTTACGCCGTGCGCCTTTGCGACTTGAACAGTATTGTCGGTACTACCGTCGTCGACAATAACCACCTCGATAGAGTCAATCTCCGGTATCCGCTTTGGAATATCTTTTAAGACCGCCCCTAGCGTTTTTTCTTCGTTCAGGCATGAACATTGCACAACCAACTTCATATACACCCCTTCGTAGCAGTATTATACCCCACGGCTGTATGGTACCCTAAGAGCAGATGAATTTCAGCCGCGCGTTACAGAGAGGATTTACGTTGCCAGAGCTTTTGGTAGCCGGTGCTCTGGTTGGCGTTATGATCGTAGTCGCTGCCCTGCTTGCACACCCTAGGGATTACTCCCCCGAGAAGCGTAATGCCGAGCGCTGGGCGGCTATTTCCCTGCAAATGCAGGTCATGAAGGCATATGCCTCCAAGGAAGGTGCGCTGCCCGAGGTGATTAGCGGGGAGCAGCGGCTGATCGGGTCGGAGGAAGGAATGGTTGACCTTTGCCCGGCGCTTGTGCCTGGTTATATGAAGGAGTTGCCGTACGACCCGAGCGTCGGTGCTATGTTGGCCGAAGCGACCTGTCTAGAAGATGATGTACGCTATATCACTGGCTTTACTATAAAGAAGGCGGCGGATAATAGTGTGACGATTGCTGCTCCGGCTGCTGAGGGTGGTGAAGAAATTAGCCTGACTAGGCAATTTTAGCCAGCTTGCGATAGGCGTCCAGCCGGTACGGCCTTTTCTGGCACCTCCGCACGAAGGATGTGCTATTCAAGCACATCCTGAGCTCAGGACCGTGCCAGAGAAGGCCGTACCAACTGGGCCTATTCTGCCCTGCAAAAGTCTGCTATTTTTGCTGCTGCCCCTGCTGCAGGGTGTCTTTAACTGACTCGGTGACGTCATTCAAAAATGGAATGTGCCCGAGCCCACTCAGCGCCCACAACAGCATGGCGACCACAATTGTGCCGCCCAAAAACACCCCTAGGCCGGTAACGATTCCCTTTAAAAATGTAAAAGTTAAGAGTTTGCGCCAATTGGGGTTTGCGGCTTCGTACATGTATTCGACCTGCTTGGCGAACTCCACGCGTTTTTTGTCGGTCATCTTCGATTCATGTGCCATACGCTTAAGTATACAAAAAACCGGCGGCCAAAAAGCCGCCGGACGCTGCTAAGACTTATCTTCAGCTTTCGTTTTCTTCTTCGTCGTCTCCATCCAGGCGAACTACCATGTCGCGACCCTCCTTATGTTAATGGTACTGGTACTCTAACTTGCCGGACGTGTTGGATTCTGTGAGCTTTTTTACAGTACAAATCACCCCTGTTAGGTAGGCTTTGTAGGTGTGTAGATGGAGGTTTGGGCTATTGTGCTCATCGGGCTTTAGCTATGTGTTTTTGCACGTAATCGTGTAGTTTTGTCCAGAGAGATGCGTTTTTAGAGTAGAGGCAAATTTCTTGCGTACCGAAGCTGACGCCGCGGTAGCTGAAGTTGTGCGATCCGCTCAGGAGCGCTTTGCGTCCGCCCGGCATTTCAAACAGGATGAGCTTGGCGTGAATGTATTCTGTGCCGGTGTAGGCGTTTTCGACGCGGTATTTTTGCTGATCAAAAGCTTGGGCTATGCTTTCGAGGGGCGCCATTTGCTCCGGGCGGTTGAAGTATATCGTGGAGTCGGTTTCGCGTAGTAATCTGGCCAGTTGCCCGCTCGGCGTCATTTGTCCGGCAAAGTATATCCTCTGTGCCTGTGCGGCTAGCTCGCAGGCCCGCTCATAGATGAGCGAACGCCCGGGCCGCCCGCCGTCAAATAGAACCGCAATATCTTTATTAAGCTCTACTTCCCCGTCCGTTAGTGGTGGGCGCGTCGTGCAGATTTTTTTCACTAGCTGTTCCAGGCAATCGGCGATTTCTGAATCTTTGCGTAGGAGCATGTAGTCGATGTTATCGAGCGACTCGTCATTAAAATTTACTCCGCCGAATGCAAAGCTAGTGTCGTCAACGATGGATACTTTGACGTGGCAGCGGCCCTTTTGTGGTGGAAAGCCGATTTTGCCGAAGTTACATACTTTGGCGCCTTGGGCGCTTAGGTTTTCGAGCGTGCGGAAGGTTTGGCGGACGCGTTCTTTGCCTGCTGACGAAGTAGATTTGAGGCCGAGGAGTCGCGTCATGCGCGTGAAGTTGTCGACGAGTATGGTTACCTCCACGCCGCGCTTTAGGGCGTCTTGCAGCATTATAAAAATCGGCGCCGTGCGTTCGCCCCAGAGTACGACCATCGCCGCAATCACTATGCGTTTTTTGGCCTTTGGCACTTCCGTGAGGAGCTTCTGGTAGTAGTCTTCGGCTTTGAGCAACTGAAAATTATCCATGTCTATTTATGATATCAAAGTCTGCTTTTTGGAGTTTGTGCGCCCGGGACTCGCCGCCCCTTTTTTCTGGCACGGTCCTGAGCTCAGAATGTGCTTAAATAGCACATTCTTCGTGCGGAGGTGCCAGAAAAAAGGGGCGGCG
>DATDBJ010000036.1:0-3629 GCA_036524895.1 Saccharimonadales bacterium (SeqCode) | reverse complement strand
TTGAGTAGCGTGGAGCTGGGCGAGTACCAAAAAAGACTGGTGGCGAGCTTATCTGATGGACAGCGCGCCCGTGTGTCGCTGGCTATAGCGTTGCTAAAAAGCCCTAAGGTTCTATTGCTCGATGAGCCGACCGTTGGCTTGGACCCGGTGCTCCGGCAAAAGCTCTGGGCTATGTTTGCGGAGTTGTCGCGGGCAGGAATAACCCTTCTGATTTCCAGCCATATAATGGACGAAGCCGATAAATGCGATAACTTACTGTTTGTACGGGACGGCAAGCTTTTGATCTCTGATACAAAAGAAGCTGTTTTATCCAAGTCAAAGGCGCTGTCTATGGAGGATGCGTTTCTAAAGTTAGCCAACGGGGTAGCATTGTGAGCCCGGGCAGAATGCTTAGTACGACAGGGCGCGTGCTCAGGCAATTGCGCCACGACCATCGGACGCTAGGGTTGGTATTTTTTATGCCAACAGTACTTCTGACGGTTTTGTATTACGTATTTCAGGGCAACCACATGGTATTTGACGGCATAGCCCCGTTGCTGCTTGGGATTATTCCGTTTACGCTCATGTTCATTGTCGCCTCTGTAGCGGTGCTGCGCGAAAGGACGGCCGGCACTCTGGAGAGGCTCCTCACTTCGCCAGCGTCAAAACTGGACATCTTACTCGGCTATGCCTTTGCTTTTGCGCTATTGGCGCTCGTGCAGGCTTCTATTGCCAGTTTTGTAACGCTCAGTTTTTTGAGTGTCGCCATAGCTGGCTCTGCTGTCTCGCTGTTGGTGGTGGCTATGTTGTCCGGCGTGCTGGGCATGGCTTTTGGGCTGCTGTTTAGCGCTTTTGCCAAGAATGAGTTTCAGGCGGTGCAGTTTATGCCGGCGTTTGTGCTGCCGCAGTTCCTAGCGTGCGGACTTTTTACGCCAAGAGAAAAAATGGCAGAAGCTTTGCAGGTTTTTTCTGACGTTATGCCTCTGACGTATGTGGTTAAGGCGTTGCAGGAGGTTGGATCGGCCGCGAGCTGGGCCTCTGACCTTACTGTGAATGTGTTGGTTATCTCAGGGTTTATCGTTGTTGCGCTCTTACTAGGTGCATTCTCGCTGCGCAGTAAATAGAGTGGTAAGCGACTTGTGGGACTGGGTTTTGTCTTGCGGTGTTAGTTAGTTCGCTGCGGCATGTGGACGTGTGGAGGTAAGCTGCTTTAAGTTAGCGAGGTGTGGGATGAAGCGGAGATTGTTCGGGCTTGCAGTAGCTGTTGCGTTGATTATGGCGGGAGTTTTTTGGGGGACGGCGAGCGCTCAAAGTTTTCGCTCCGGCAGTACCGCCACTGTGCGACCGGATGAAGTTATAGATAGCTCGCTGTGGATCTCTGGCAGGACGGTAGATATCGCTGGGCAGGTGAACGGTGATGTATTCTGCGCGGGCCAGAACGTTACGGTTAGCGGAACGGTAAGCGGTGATTTGCTCTGCGCGGCGCAAACCATTGTGATTTCGGGTTCGGTGGCCGGTGACGTGCGCTCTGTCGGACAAACGGTCACGATGAGCGGGTCGGTTGAGCAAAATCTCAGCATAGCAGCCCAGAGTTTTACTCAGGATGCGAAAAGTAGCGTCGGCGGCGATGCTAGCTTGGCGGCAGGCGACGCATCGCTCAGCGGATCAGTTGGGAGGGATGCGGCCATGACTGCCCAGTCAATTGTTTTAAGTGGACAGATCGGCCGCGATGTAACAGCTACAGTAGAGAATTTGCAGCTTAACCAAGGCGCTACCATTAACGGCAATCTGGCGTACACCAGCAAAAATGACGCAAAAATTGCCAGCGGCGTAGTTGTTAATGGTGAGACTACTAAGTCGCAGCCCAAAGAAAGGCGGGACGGCGCTGCTCCTACGGGTGGCGGCTTTAGCTTTGGTTTCGCGCTGTATCTACTTGTGGCAGGTCTGCTGACGGCGTTGGTGCTAGTCCTGCTCTTCCCGCAAGCTATACGGGCCGTAACCGACCAAGCCGTTCGCTCGCCATGGAAGACATTGCTTGTCGGCTTTATTGCGGCACTTGCTGTGCCTGCGCTGATCCTGCTGCTCATGATTACTGTTATCGGCATACCGCTCGCGTTACTCATTATTGTCGCCTGGATACTCATCCAGGCGTTCGCCGGCGTGGCGGCAGCATATTATCTTGGCAGGCTGATCCTCAGAAAGCGGCGCAACCCCATCCTCACTATGCTGCTTGGCGCTACGCTGCTGATTATTCTGTACTTTATACCGATACTTGGCATTATCGTGTGGCTCGCGGCGATGTTCTGGGGAACCGGCATGATACTTTTGGAGCTAAACCGTCGCCGCCCTGCGCCGAAGTATGATACGGGGGCTTAGTTGGGAGAAGTGCCGTAGGTGGCAGATGGGGGTATGAATGGCCCCAGCGTAAGACTTCCCATGCGCGGAGCTAGGGGGCGTATGCTATCAGACACCTGGCATGCTAGTGCCATAACAAAAAGCAAGTCATCGATTGCTTGTTTATAGGAGTCCTGGCTTATTTCATCGTTAGCTAGTGCCTCTCGGAATAAAGATACATCTACGCAGGCGGCACCATACACTGCTTTAGCAAAAGTACACTTAGCTTCGGGTTCCAGGCCATTAACGTAACTGCATAGAGAGCCTACGAAGTCTAGTGCCGTGGTCGCGAGACGGTTGCCTTTAGTTGTGGCCAGCTCTTCCAGTGCGTCGTAAGTCTTAAACACTTGCTCTAGGAGTTCAGGAGGTGTGAGTACTGTACCGCTGTGGCCAGACCAAGAATCCATACGTTCTTTAAGGTCCTCTGGTCCTTGGAAATTTGAGTATATGCCTGCTATTGTTAGGTCTTGTCGGTGTGGTAGTCCGACGGCTGATGCGGCTTGGTCCGCAGCGTACGTGTTATTGTACATAGTGCATACTGCGAGTGCCGTAGAGAGTAATTGCGATGTCGCACTGCTATATTTTTCTTGGTTGAGAGTATTGTGTACTAGCCTTTGGGTGAGATTGCGCATCTGTGAACTGGCGGCTGCGCATATCGCACTGACAAAAGAAGTCGTAGGTGTTGTCATCGGAGAATCTATAGAATTTATTAAGTGCTTACGTGCCGCAGTTAGCAGGTTGGCTTCGGGGTCTTCGTTTGCCTTGGGTGGCCGTTGCTCAAAAACGTCCGATACTCTGTAAAGTATCTCATAGGGTGAGGTTTGAGCGGCGCATGGGCCGAGCGCTGCAACCGTGGCGCACCGCAAATCTTCCAAAGTCGTTATGGTGGGCGGTAACGACCCAGACTCAGGGGTAGTGCCAGGGGGTAATTGAGCTTCGTGCGACATGTCAGACATTTTGACACAATACCATTAAAATTATATGAAAATTGTGATTTTTTTGGGCGGCGGTGTTGCGTTCATTGCTGAGCGAATCCACATCAAACTCTTGGTCTACATCTATTCAAGAGATTTTAATGCAGATTTGCGCACAAGAATCCCCCTCAAGGCCACGACCTCGAATTTCCGGAATATATTAGGACACCCACCTAACCCCTCAGATACAGTAAGGGGATGCAACAGAGGCAGAGATTTGTTGGCTTGAGCGACGCGGAGCGGAGCGAAATAGCCATTCTAAAAGACCGTAGGTGCAGCTTA
>DATDBJ010000035.1:0-6945 GCA_036524895.1 Saccharimonadales bacterium (SeqCode) | reverse complement strand
ACTACAGATCTTTTACTACCGCCGTGATGCGGAAATCAGCGCCGGACACTTCTACGGCGCAGAGCTGATATTCGCCCTTCCAGCCTGCCAAGTGAACCCATGCATCGGCTGCAAAGCGCATCTGCTGTAACTTTTTGGGCGTTATATAATCAAGTCCGGCGCCCTGGCGGTCTGTGCGCCGGTACTTTACCTCGCAAAAATACACTACCTTATCGCGCTGAGCAATTACGTCGATCTCGCACCACCGCGTCCGCCAATTCTGTGCAACAATTGCGCAGCCGTGCCGCTTGAGATATTCGGCTGCTACGGCTTCTGCGCGGCGCCCGGTGTCGAACGTCGTCATACTGTAAATGCCTGAATTGGCCTGAAACTGCGCCTATGCAACTCTGTTAGTCCATTAGCATAAATTGCCATGCGATGTGCAGCGGTGCCATAGCCCACGTGCTTCTCAAAGCCATAGCCCGGAAAGCGGGTCGCAGCATCGGCCATAAAGCGGTCTCTTGCAACTTTAGCGACAATGCTGGCCGCGCTGACCGCAGGCACTAAATTGTCGGCTCCGACCACTGCCGAGCTCTTGGGATTGCCGGCAAAAAAATTCAGGTTGCCGTCCACGATGATCTGCTCGTACGGCATCTTGATCTCTGCCAGGGCCAACTCCATCGCCAGGCGCACGGCGGCCGTCAGGCCAATCCGGTCTACTTCTTTAGCAGACACCCATCCCAAGCCAAAACCCAACGCCGAAGTTCGTATCTCGGCGTCCAGTCTTTTGCGCTGCAACTTGGACAATTTTTTAGAGTCTTTTAGTCCAACGATTGTCACATCCAAAAGCACTGCGCCTGCCACTACCGGCCCAGCCCAGCACCCTCTTCCCACTTCGTCAATTCCAACGATCATATAGTCAGTCTAGCATGCGGAGATAAAAATAACCCCTCGGGTGGAGGGGTTATTTCGAAAGTATTTGCGAACTTACTTTTCGTGAGCGGCCATAGCGGCTGCTACTTTTGCTTCTTTTTCGGCTTCTTCAGCAGCTTTCCTGGCAGCTTCGGCCTCAGCCTCGGCGGCTTTTTCGGCAGCAATCTTAGCCTCTTCCTCTTCGGCCTTTAGGTCGCGAACGGTGTTTACGGCACGCGCGTCGAAGGCTACGCCAGTCAGGCGAGCGGACTTACCGGTACGCTCACGCATGTAAGTTAGGTAGTTACGGCGTACTTTGCTGCGCTTAGTAACCTCAATCTTAAGAACGAGTGGACTGTGGAGCAAAAAGCTCTTTTCTACGCCGACGCCACTGGCAATGCGGCGAACGGTGATGCGGCTGGTGTGGCTTGCCTTGCGGTCGGTGCGGATAACCATGCCCTGAAAGATCTGAACGCGCTCTTTGTTGCCTTCGCGGATCTTCTGGTGCACTTTAACGGTGTCGCCGCTTTTTACATCTACAACAGCGCCCTTTTTGTACTTAGCTTCTACTTGTTGAATAACAGATTGCATAACTTAATAACCTTACACTATTTTTCGCTTTCGCTCAAGTATACCACATCTGTTGTAATGACTCAATACTGTAAGTTTTTTTATAGTTTTATTATCCTGACGCAATTACATACCATGTCAGCGCTTTTTGCCCTGCAAGACTTTGGATCGAATAGTAGTGATGTCACTAACATCATGTAGTACACTCTTAAGAATATGGATTATGCAGAAGAAGCGCTTAAGCGTCATAAACAATTGCGGGGCAAAATAGCAGTCGAGCTTAAAGATACGCTGGACAATAAAGAAAAGCTGAGCATTTACTACACGCCCGGCGTAGCGGCGGTAAGCAGCTACGCCGCCGAGCATCCCGAGGAGGCGCGGGACTACACGTGGCTCAATAACAGCGTGGCGGTCATCAGCGACGGATCAGCCGTTCTTGGACTGGGCAACATCGGACCGTATGGCGCACTCCCTGTCATGGAAGGCAAATGTATGCTTTTTAAGCACTTCGCAGCTATCGATGCAGTGCCGATTGTGCTCAATGTGCATACTGCCGACGAGATTGTTGCAGCCGTAAAGGCCATTGCGCCTAGCTTTGGCGGCATTAACCTGGAGGACATTGCCGCGCCTATCTGTTTTGAAGTTGAGGAGCGACTCAAGGCTGAGCTCGACATCCCTATTATGCACGACGATCAGCACGGCACGGCCATCGTTGCCCTGGCCGGACTCATCAACGCCACCAAAGTAGTCGGCAAAAACCTGAAAGACTGCAAGATTGTATTAGTTGGCGCCGGCGCGGCGGGTGTCGCTATTGCCAAGTTGCTGCATCTTTATGCGCAGCCCACAATTGTGACCGTAGACAGCAAGGGTATCGTTAGTGCCGACCGCACCGACCTTAACGAAGAGAAGAAAAAACTGCTGGAATTTGGCGGCGGCAATGCAGCAAGCGGAACTTTGACAGATGCTCTTGAGGGGGCCGACATATTTATCGGCGTATCAAAACCCGGCCTGCTTACGCCAGAGATGATTAAAGCCATGGCCAAAGACCCGATCATCTTTGCTATGGCCAATCCGACGCCCGAGATAATGCCGGAAGCCGCCAAAGAAGCCGGCGCCGCAATTATAGCGACCGGCCGAAGCGACTTCCCCAACCAAGTCAACAACGCCTTGGCGTTCCCTGGTATTTTCCGCGGCGCACTAGACAACTGTGTTAACAAAATCACCGACGATCACAAAATCATCGCTGCCGAAACAATCGCCAGCCTAGTAGAAAACCCTACAGCCGAAAACATCATCCCCAGCGTGTTCGACCCCCGGCTTGCCTCTTCCGTCGCAGCAAAGATCATCTAGCCGACGACACGGTAAACTTCTTCTATGCTTGTTATGCCGGCGCAGGCTTTTAATACGCCATCTTGCAGCATGGTAACCATGCCGTCTTCTATAGCTTTCTTTTCGAGCATTTCAGTAGTGACTTGATTCGGCGGCAGCTTTAGTAACTGCTGGATGCCTGGTGTCATTTGCAATTGCTCTCGCAATGGCATCTGACCAGTGTAGCCAAAAGGGCTTTCTGGCGATACGACGGGTTTGTATAGCGTAACGCTGTTAATGTTTGGCCGCTCAACACCCTGCGGCAAAGTACTAATTACTTCCTGTAGACGGGCGCGCAGCGCTTCGTCCGGCTGATAGGCTTGCTTGGTTTTATCGTCAAGGACACGCACCAGGCGCTGTGCCATAATCAAGTGCATAGCCGAGGCAAAGAGGGGGTTGATGCCCACAAAGTCAAGCATGCGCGTCAGCGCGGCTGCGGCCGAGGACGCATGGAAGGTGCTGAGCACTAGATGCCCCGTTAACGCCGCCTGCAGAGCAGTCTTGGCCGTGTCTTGATCGCGGATCTCACCGATCATTACGACATCCGGGTCTAAGCGAAGGACCGCACGTAACCTTTCTGCAAAGCCCGCTGTGTTTTCATCTCCTTTAACCGGTATCTGCACAATTCCCTTGAGGAAATATTCGATCGGGTCTTCTAGTGTGATAATCTTGCGCTCGTCAGTGTTGAGCGTGTTAATTAAAGAATAAACTGTGGTTGTCTTGCCGGAGCCTGTCGGGCCGACGATCAGCACCATGCCCGTTGGATGGGCAATGATGTGGTTCACGACGTTTCGTTCGCGCGCGCTCAGGCTTAGCTTGTCCAGGTTCAAAAGCTCCAGTTTCATGCTGAACAAACGCATCACCGCGTCCTGGCCGTACGCGGCAGCGACTGTTTCAACGCGCAAATTCACCGCAACATCCTCGCCAGTCGCCATACGATACCGCTTGTTTATGTGGCCGGTCTGGGGGTCCGCCGCGCTTGTAGAAATATTGGCCGCGCTGGCGATCACAGAGAGCAGACTGCGGGATTTCTCGTGGTCGATCCAGGCGATAACGTGCAGTACGCCATCTACCCTAAACCGTATGCGAACACCTTCCTCTTGGTTTTCCAGGTGGATGTCGGACGCCTTAAGCCGAAAAGCCTGTTGCACTAAATATGCCAGAACGTCGTCGGGGCGCACTTGCGCGATAGTGTCCGATATGGCTTTTAGGAGCGCGGTGTCACTGGAGTTGCCGATTGCGATGTCGTGATACTCTACTTTCTTCGGCGGATCGTAAAGGCGCATGTATTCTTTGTAGCCGGTGTCCGAAATAATCGCGAAGGTAACCTTGACGTCGTTAAATCTTTGCTGCAGGCCGTGAATTACCTGTTGCGAAGTTGTGGTGGTGATGCCAAACAATGCCATACCCTTCTCGATGCGCAGCGGCACAACGCGTGCCTGATACATTTCCGGTACGGATAGCAGGTTCATAAACAGCGGCTTCTCGGGCATAGCCGAGGTGTCTGCATAGCCAAAACCCAAAACTTGAGCTCGCCGCTGAGTAGCGAGTTCTTCGCCCTGTCGCGCATCCTGATTCATACCTAAAAGTATACCATGAGCGGAATGACTAGGTTAAAGCAGGATGGTGCGACCAGTATCGCCCTCCTACTTAAGAGCTTCGTAAATAGTAGCGCCAAAATCGGCCACTACGCGACTGCCGACTCCCTTCGAGAAGAATGCCACCAGGTAGTTACGACCGTTTGGCAAAGTTACGATGCCTACGTCGTGGTAGTGAGGCGTCTCGGAAAAACCAACTTTTGTCGCCACGGTGGCTTGCGGCATACCCTTGGGCAAACCGTCGCGATATACCTGTGTTTTCATGGCTTCGAGCATAAGATTAGTTGAGGTCTGGTTAAGGTCGCGCTTCTCGTAAAGGCGCTGCATGATGCTCACACTATCCTGCGCCGTAGTCACAAACGCCGGAAAGGAGGTGCCCGTAAATCCAAAAGTCTTGAGTCGCGCCGTAACTTGCGCTTGGCCGATTTCGTTGAGCAAAGCCTCTGCGCATGGACTATCCGAGGTGTGAATGGCGTCGTGCAAACATGTTTGCCTGGTCTTGCCAAACTTAAAACTCTCGCCCAACGTGTGCTTGCCGGCCTCTATATCCTGCAGTGCCAAATACACAGTGTATAGCTTGTAGATACTGGCTGTAAAAAATTGCACGTCGGCGTCGTGCGTGGCAATCACTTGCTTATTGGCCGGGTCGTACACCACGATGCCGTACTCGCCGCTCTGTTTTGACAGCCACGTGTCCACCACCGGCTGTAAGTTCACTAGCGCTGGCTTGGCGGGCGCCTTCTTATCTTCTTCGTTTTTGCCTTCTTCACCCGTCGGGGCTGCGGGCGCCAGTGACGCCGGCTCCGGCTCGCCCCGGAAGAACGCCAGCCGTGCGCCAGCCACCAGCAAGATAATCGCCACGAGCGCCAATACTAAGCGCTTGCTGGTTTTCTTTTTTCTCTGTTGAAAGTTCCGGTACGCAGCCACAATGCTATAATTATGCATGAAGTTGAAGTGATCATGAAATATGTTTTGGGAGAAGAGCGAAAAAGCAATCGGCGCACCGTAATAATAGGGGCGCTAGCGGCAGTTTTCGTACTAATGATCGCCTTCATACTCTGGCTCACCCTGGTGCGGGCCCCAGCCGAAAAACCAAAAGCCGCATCCGTAGCCCTAGCCGCCCATCAAGAAAAGAGCGAACCCGAGTACACCGAAGTTAACGGCCGTTATCTTATGAATGGCACCATCGTAACCGCGCGCGCCGTAGAAAAGTGGTCCAAGCGCGCCGACGGCAGCACCGATTGGGCACGACCCTACAGTGCTCTCAACACCTTCCAGCCAGAGTTGTACGACGACTGGATTGCGGATTTTGAGTGCCCGTCGCTGGACATCGTAATTCCCTATCAAATCCAAGTAGACTTGCTGCAATTTAACTGTCGTCCGGAGTTTGTGACCGAGGCGGCCAAGCATTTTAGCGTCTTTAATTTGGCAAATAATCATAGTGGCGACAAAGGCCGCGATGGCTTCGAAAAAACCCGCGCAGTTTTGGCCACCAACAACATTCAGGCGCATGGTCATTACGATCCCAGCGTCAAAGAAGACATCTGTGAAGTTGTTGGCTTGCAAGTCCGGCTAAAAAAACCGGATGGCAGTGAGCAGAAGGCCACCATGCCTATCGCATTCTGCGCCTGGCATTACTTTGGTCGCACCCCGCGAGAGGGCGAAATCGAGCATATGACCCAATACTCCAAAATTATGCCTGTCTTTGCTTTCGTGCACATGGGACAAGAGTACCTTACGACCGCCACGCCGATACAGGTTGACATCGCGCATCGAGTCATCGACGCCGGTGCCGACTTTGTAATCGCCAACAACCCGCACTGGGTGCAAAACTCCGAAGTCTATAAAGGCAAGCTAATCACTTACTCCACCGGCAACTTCATCTTCGACCAAATAGATGCCGAGGGCATGCGCAGCGTCAGCATCGACGTCGCCATGAACATGCAATACAATCAAAATATTGCCAAGTGGCTAGCGCTCGGCGAGTCATGCAAAAAACTGCACGATGAGTGCTTCGCACAAGCACTCAGCCAAGGCCTTACTCGCCCCGATTTCAAACTAAGCTACAGCCCGGTTGCCGGAGATAACAGCGGTCGCCTCACCAAGCGTGGCAGCGCCGCTCTGCAAAAGGCCATTGAAGAACGCACCAACTGGACAGCAACCAGCAAAGAGCTAGGCCAATAATGCGCGAAATCATACTGATCGCCCACAACTTACGGAGCACACATAACGTCGGCTCACTCTTGCGCACCGCCGAAGGTTTAGGCGTGCAGAAAGTAATTTTGAGCGGCTACACACCTCACCCCGTGCACGATAATGATCGCCGCCTCCCACACGAATCCGCCAAGATCGCCAAGCAAATCAACAAAACAGCCCTTGGCGCGGAAAACTCGATTAAATGGGAATGCCACGCCGAAATCCTGCCCGTGCTTGCTAAATTCAAAAAAGACGGATATGCGGTCGCCGCCATAGAGCAAGCTGACGACGCGCACCTGCTGCACAAATACCACCCACCCCA
>DATDBJ010000034.1:0-7186 GCA_036524895.1 Saccharimonadales bacterium (SeqCode) | reverse complement strand
AATCATCGAGCTCTTCGAGCAAGTGCGCCGCGATTTTGGCACCACACTTATTGTGGTAACACACGATCCTAAGGTCGCCGCACACGCTGACCGCGAAATAACTCTGAAAGACGGAAAGGTATTGGCATGATTCGTTTTCGCGAAGCAACTATGTTGGCACTTACTAAACTACGCACCCGCAAGGTGCGCTTGGCGATTACGATTGTCGTGTCGGGTCTGCTGTTTAGCGCGCTGGCTGGCGCATCCATGGTTAGCCAGGGTGTCTTTAGTAGTTTGAAGGAATTCGGCGAGGAGGGGCTTGCGGATCGCTACATTGTCCGGGCAGTGAACCAATCTAAATTCTTTCATAGCTTCCCTGAGGAAGAGATTGTAAAGCGGGCAAAAGAAATTCATGCACAGACTGTCGCCCGCAAGCAAGCCGAGGCTAAGCGGTTGGGCGTCGAGTATAGCCCGACATCAGAGCGATCGCCAGTTGAAGAAAACGGTACTCCTAGCAACTTACAATATGACCATCCTGCCGTCCTTCAGGCAATAAGTGAATATCGACAGCAGCATCCAGCCGGTACGCAGGAGCAGCTTAAGGGTGTGGCGGGGTCGTTCGGCGCAACTAAGTACTTTCAGAGCCGCACGTTGCCCTACGATTTAGACGGGGCGCAGCTGAAGGTGCTGAACGACGGCAAAGAATCGTTTAGTACGCCCGCCGCTGAAAAAGCTTTGAGTGGTGCTACAACAGGCACTGAGACATTTGTATCTTCGTGGACGCTGCAAGATAGCGAGCTGCTCGAACCGTTCATTTTGCCCGGACAAAACCTCAAAATTGGTAGCGATGGTAGTATGCCGGTGATCGTGCCGCTCAGTGCTGCGGAACAGCTGGCGCATGTAGAGCCGCTGCCCAGTACGGCTAGCGCCAAGCAGCGTTTGAACCGCGTGCAGGAGATCCGCAAGGCTGTAGAGAAGATCACTTTTGACGTGTGTTACCGTAACCCGGCGTCCGCAGGACTCATAGACCAAGCGCTAAGCGTGCAAAAAGAAATCGCCGACAATAAAGATAAGAAGGACTACCGCCAGCCTGATTTGGTGTATGCGCTTCCGGCTGACGCGTGCAGTACGGCGTCGGTTAGCCGCGATGTGCGTAGCGCGGAACAGAGGGTGCTCGACGCCAAGCAACAGGCCTTTGACGAGGCTTTCGGGGAGGAGCCAGCCTCGCAGTCAAAGCTTCGTTTTCGGGTCGTGGGCATTGTGCCGGATCCCGAAATGGGGCGGGCGAGCATTGGCAGTATGATTAGCTCGCTCGCCAACTCTTCGCTCGGCAGCGGGTGGTACACGCCACTAGAGCAGGGCATGCAGCAGCCGATTATTAAGAAACTTTTTACCATGGAGGAAGCCTCTGTTGATTACATGGTCGAATTCCCGAATGCCGCATCGGCACGGATTTTTATTGAAAAAGAAGAGTGCCAGCCGGATTTCTCTAATTTCGGGTCCGGCGATAGTCCGATGAAGCAATGTATCGATGAGGAAAAATTCTTTACCTTATCTCCGTACGGGAGCAATAGTTTGGCGCTCGAAAGTGCCCGGCGCGGCTTTAATAAAATTCTTACTATAGCGGCATTAGTTGTTGCGGGCATAGCCTGCCTCATTATGATGGGTATCGTGGGTAAGATGGTGGCGGACAGCCGCCGCGAAACCGCCGTTTTTCGCGCTATAGGCGCCAAAAAGCTCGACATTGCGCAGATTTACCTGCTTTATACCGTGTACGTATCACTCCTGATCTCCTCGTTCGCACTGCTTTTGGGCTTTGGGTTCGCTTTATTGGTTCATGCCCGCTGGTCGGAGGAAGTGACGCAACACGCTTTGCTGGCTTACAACTTGCAGGATATAAATAAGGTGTTTTATCTATACGGCCTGAACTTTTCCCAGACCATGCTCCTGATAGGTGTAACTGTTGCAGCCTGCCTGTTGAGCGCAGCCATACCGATTGTGCGAAGCCTCCGCCGCAACCCCATACGCGACATGCGCGACGACACGTGATCGGCGTGTTTTATGGCAAGGTGGCCATGTGCCACATGGCGTTTTGGTTTTTGGTGAACTCGTTTGATGATTTTGTCCAGAGCTCTATGAGAAGAGCGGGGATGCTGTATTTATCGTGCAGCCAATCTTCAAAGGCGCCGGTGGTGTCGTAGTTAAAGATTGTGCCGGTTTGGCTGTTGCTGGCGTAGTTTAGGTTGGATTTGCTGTCGTAAGTTTTGGCTAGGGCTACGCTGTCGCCGGAGTCGTTGGGAATTACGACGCCTGCGGCGGCGTGGTAGGTGAGGACTAGCTGAGGGTTGACGCTTAGAATATAGTTGGCTAGGCTCCTAGACTCTGGCTCGGACAGCGGGGCGCTTCCGCCACCGTTTGCATTGTATGTGCCGCCGGGCATGGTTACGCTTTGCTTCCAGCTGTTGGCCGGGAAGTTGCGGTTGAGATCTACGTTGTTGGCGTTAACACGCTGGCTTTTGGCGTAGCCGTCCGGGTTGAGGTTGGGGATGACCACAACTGTGCGGTTGGCGGGGATTTGGTCGCCATGCGACTCTAGATAGTCAACGAAGCTGTTGAGGGTATGCGTGCTGCTTTTTTCGTCGCCGTGGGTACCGCCGACGAAGACGACGTAACTGCCGCCGCTACCAAATCGATAAGCAGTAATGCTGCGGTTTTGCACCGATGTGCCGATGGTAAAGGCGGTTTGGCACATGCTGCGAGATTTGTACGACCAAGCTGAGCCGCCAGCGATGCCAGCCTCATTTTGTAGGCCGTCGAGCACGCGAACGGTGAAGTTGGTGCATTTGGGCAAGTCACTGGACGGATTGATGGTTGCGCGGTTGCCGTTGACGCTTACTTCGGCCGCGATGGCGCTGCCGCCCACCTCGATTTTTATGAATTGACCGAGCGCTTGGGCTATGGAAATGTTGGAGTCGAAGGTAACGACGATGTTGCTGTTCACGGCAACCTTGTAGCTGCCGACGCTAACGCCCTTGACTTTTGGCCCGCCCGAAGTGGTAAAACCTAGTGATACCGGCGCGGGCAGATGGCCGCCGTCCGGCGCGGCGACGGTCTTGACGGTCAGTTCAAACGAGCTGCTTCGCGCGAGCGGCTCGCTAAAGCGCACGGTTATGGTCGCGCCCTCGGCGTTGGCGGTGGTCGGAATTTTCTGGCGGACCTGGCCGGAGGTTAGATGTAACTCTACGTCACTAAACGTTTTAATCTCTTTATTGAGAGTGAGTGTCATCTGGGAAGGTGCGTCGTAAACAGTTTGGCCAGCAGCGATGCTTGAACTTACGATTTGCACAGCGCCAACTGTTGTGGCGGTTTGCTCGAACACGGTTGCGTGCGACTTGCCGTTAAATAGACGCTCCATAGTTATGACATAGCTGGCGGATTGCTCCAGACTCAGTTTGGACGTGTCACAAACCAGCGTTTTATTCTTTTTGGAGCATAGAGCTTTTTGGCCGTTGGCCAGTAGCTGGTATTCAAAGAATTTGTCGGTGCTATCCAGCGGGAAAGTAATTGGGTCTTTGGTGGCGAGGGGTACGGCCATGGCTTGACTGTAGTTGACGGCGGGGAGAGTGCCCGCTGAGACGTGGATACTTTTCTTGAGAAAACCAATGTTTATGGGGCTGAAAGCAATGTTGTCGGTAAAATTTTCTGCGGGTGCCTGTGTTGGGGCAATGCAGGTGGTTCGCGAGTATATCGGGTAGCCGGCGATTGCAATGTTCTTGCTTGGGGTCGCGGCAAAGGTGCTGCCTTGCTTTTTGGCGACGAGATTGGGCATCAGAATAGGGTTGGCAAAACAGTTAGACTGCGAGTACGAAAAATGAACCGTGCGCGGCCAAAAGAAAGATGTTGAGAGCCCGGCGGACAGCGCTAGGCAAGTCAAAATGCCGGCAAAAAGTAGACGCTTGGGAGTAGTTACTAGTTTGATCTTGAGCCAAAGTGACAGGGAAGCGAGTTTCAGTCCGCTATATAATGAGGGGGCGGTAAGTAGCCTTACGACCGGCTTGGATAGCTTTATATTCATGTTTATTTTAGTCTGTGCTTATTTATTATTTAGCATACAAATGCGCTTATGACAAATTTGTGTTTAATCTGACTGCGACTTAGCCTGGGTTATAGCGTGTCGCTTATATTTTACTATAAGGGATGGGCTTTCAGTTTGAAATGTATAAAAGTAATCATCGGTTTTTCTCTGATTTTGTAAAATGGGCATTCATTTTGTATAGTTAAATAAAGCGTAACAACTATGGCAGAGACAGAAATAAAAGTTGGCGGGGGCGGCAAGAAGAGCAGGAAGTCTTGGTGGTTAGTTGCATTCTTTTCTGTGGGTGCGATCGCTCTTGCAGGTGCAGCTGGCGTTGGGCTTCGTTGGCTTGCGTCGTTGCACGATAAGAAGACTGAAAAACCTCTGATAGAACAGGTGCAGGAACTGCGGCTATCTGGCAGTCCGGAGGAGACTAACAAGAAGATTGTCGATGCACTAGGCAAGACGTCTACTTCTGATGCCGACCGCTACATGCTGTATATCCAGCAAGGCTCCAATTATGAAGACCAGCAAAAATTGCCCGAAGCAGTCGAATCATACAAAAAAGCATCTGGCGTGAAAGAGACTTACGAAGTTGTGTCCCTTATCGCGGATGCCTACAGAAGAATCGGCGACAAAGAGGCCGCTATTACCTACTATAAGAAGGCTATTTTGCTTATGTCTAAAGATGGAAATCCGCTTTACAGTGAAGATAAAGCGGCGCTGGAGTCCACAATTAAGACATTAGGCGGCCAGCCGTGAAACGATTTTGGCTTGGCATTGGTATGTTTATAGCCTTTTTTGCAGGCTTTTACCTTACGGGCCGCGGCGAGACCGCCCAAGCCTATGCCGGAACAATATACGGCCGCAGCGCGTATCATGGATATTTTGGTAATGTCTACGACGACGCCGGTACCTACGTCTTCCCTCGCTATTATGATAACGGTGGGGTAATGGAGGCGCTGCCGACGAATATCAACACGGCAGACGAGTTCATTAACTTCATTATATACACTCAATACGACTACGATAACGGCGGTGGCACGAGCCCGCAAGAAAAAACCGGTGCGGCCTTTATCATCAATACCATGCTTGGCCGTACGGGGGCGAACGGTAAGCGAACGCTTTCAGCTCAAGACCTCGACGATTGGCAAAAATTAGTTAGGACCGCGGCCGCCCAAGGGCATGTCAACTGGCGCACTAATTTTAGCTACACAGTTAATAGCTTCTACCAGGGGTGTGGCACCAGTTGCGGCACTAACGACGATGCTTTTTACAGTGAAAGCGGCACAAAACCATCGATTGTTTTCAGGGACGCCAATAATACGATAGCGTATGTTGTTAAGTGGGAGTGTGCTAATCCGGTTGGCGGCACGTTCCGCACATTGCAGCCAGCGTGGGAAGGTGTTGGCCGTACTGTTGTGGGCGACGGAGTGCCAGACCCTGGCGACACGACTACCTCGATATCAACACGGCCGGGCGATACGGTGCATTTTGATCACTACGTAAAGAACATTGGCCCCGGACAGACAAGCCCCGATAACATTTCGTTCGCCATCCTGGACGGCGCTGGAGCTACATTGCAGCCAGGTCAAGACTCTGGCAGTTATGCTATAAATCAAGAGAAGTTAGTAGACAGCGATGAAAATATAGTAGTGCCCCTAAATGCGACGCCCGGCACCCAATATTGTCGCAAAGTTCTGTGGGACTGGAAAAACTCGTGGGGCGATGGAGATGGAACTGGCACCTCGGGTACTGGGCCAGTCGCCTGCGCGACAGTAATACAGAACTACAGCCTGGCGCCAAACATCGTCGCGAAAGTCGACGGAGTAGTTTCCGACAGTGCCGAACCAGGGCAGAATGTAACCTTCGAATATTCCGTTACAAATAATGATAACGGCATCAGTCAAAGCACCTCATGTACTATCTATGGCCTAACTAAGACTGGTTATTACACGCCGCCGACCCCGCATGATACTACCTCTGATGTCGGGTTTGTGCAGCCGGCTCACGGCTGCCCGCGTAACTTCCCGGGGATGGCGAAGACCGATTTGGTAAACGAAACAGTATCTAATGTTGTGCTCAACAGGACGTACTGCCGAACACTAGTCGTAAACCCTGCAACGCCCGGCGGGCCGGCTGCCGATACTGAGGTTTGCGTTCGTGTAGGCAATAAGCCCTACGCCCGTGTTTATGGCGGGGATGTCGCGATAGGCGGCGGTCTAGAAATTACGCCCGATAGTAATGATTGCTCACAAGACGGCAGCGCATCGGTAGTAGGCTGGAACAGACAGGCCGCGGGTGATTGGGCCGGTGCAGGTGTGCAGTTTGCAGCTTATGCCATGGGTAGAATATTTGATACCGCCACTTCACTTGGTAATAGTGCGGGCGCGTCCCCTCCAACGGCGCTTAGTTTTGCTAACACAAGCACCAGTGCTGCTAGTGGTAATTTCGGAGGAGCATTTAATAAAGTGGCATGTGTGCCGGATTATTATGACGAGTCGACCCCGCTGCCTAGTACGAGTACGGTTCCGGCCGTCTCTGGCTCATACAGGAGAACGGGCGATTGGAGTCTTGCTGCATCTACGGTCCCTGTCGGCGTCAGGGCTACGGTCTATGTTGACGGGAACTTGTTCATAGGAGGTAACATTACTTACGCTGGCGGCTGGACGAATGCCAGTGATATACCTATGCTTCGGATTGTAGTGTTGGGCGACATTTTTATCGGCAACGACGTTGACCAGTTGGACGGTATGTATGTTGCGCAACAAGACGGTAGCGCAAAAGGTATTATATATACCTGCGCATTGGCGTCAGCGCCATATACGCCAATGGTATTGGATGGGACTTTGCTGACGCAATGCGATGATACAAAGCTTACAGTCAACGGAGCTCTTGTCGCCAGACAAATACAGCTGCTGCGTACTGTCGGCACGAAAAAGAATGCCACTGCAAGCGAGAACGCATCAAGCGCTAATATAGCAGAAGCCTTTAATTACGGCCCTGCGCTGTGGATTTCTCAGCCACCCTCGGCAATTGATACGGCAGATTATGACGCTATAACCAGTTTGCCGCCAATTCTCTAACTTGCGCTTAGGCATTAAGCTTATGTATAATCAGGTCAAATGGGTT
>DATDBJ010000033.1:0-6735 GCA_036524895.1 Saccharimonadales bacterium (SeqCode) | reverse complement strand
CGTCAGACAAGCAGAAGCCCTAGCTAGCACCTCCAAAGCCTTAGCCACCCTCAATAACCGCTGGGGGCTTGTAAAATGGCCGATGGTTAACCCGAAGAACATCCGCGATAAAATATACGTCATCCTAAAGGCCAAAGGCACGCACATGCACTTCAACGAGATTGCCGAGTCAATCAAGCAGTCCGACTTTAAGCGCAGAGATGTAACCACCCAAGCCATTCACAATGAACTTATCAAAGACAAACGCTTCGTCCTGATCGGTCGCGGCATTTACGCTCTTACAGAATGGGGCTACAACAAGGGTACTGTTGCAGATATCATTACCGACGTCCTCAAAGAAGCAGGTGAGCCACTCCACCGCGACGAAATCGTCCGTCGCGTCCTAAGGAGCCGCTTCGTAAAAGAAACGACCATCCTTCTAAATCTACAGGGCAAGCCGCAGTTCAAGCGCGTAGCAAAAGCCACATACACGCTCGACGAAGCCGCCTAAAATATCACCGAGCGAGCCCAACTATTTGGGACATAGGGCAGCAAAACCAATACCTGATTAATTCATAGACAAAATACGAACAGACAAATAGCAAACGTACTTGTTTGTGGAAATTAACTTTTATATGCCATAGCGATAGCGAATTCAGAGTTGAACGCGCAAGATAGTAGACGCAAGGGCAGCAGCAGTAAAAAACTACAGCGCACGGGCCAGCAGAAGGCTCAGGAGGACTAACACGGGGCAGTAATTACGGGCAGTAAAGCAACTATGACATAACGTCGCACAATGTATATTTTACGACCTAATATTAGGGTTGAGCCTTTGTTGGTGTTACGTCCACTGCAGGGAATACCAAATGCCTCAGCTTATATATTAAACGCGTGTAGATAATTGTCACCTCTGACACTGGCCTTAATAGCGGCACCAGCCAGTGCGGCCGAGCCGACTTTGCAACTATAGCCTCTAGCGTTTCACGCAGTTACAAAGACGCTATTTGACTTTTCCACAGTTTTGTCGTGAAAATATTTGCTTTTTTACTAATTTGATTATTTTTATATATTCCCCACTTGCCCTCTCCTACTCTGTAATTTGACATTAAGTTGCTTACATATTTTTATATATATTTTAGCGGTAAGGTATCTGTAAACAAGTGCATGAACAAAAAACGAACTATAAGGGCAGAGTGGGCGGGTTATCTGTAGTAGACCTTGTTATCGACGCGTACATCTACGTACGACCCCGGAGTCTTATGCTCACGCTCGAAATGTTGCTTGACGGCCAGGTAAGCGCCCGCCTCTGCCCTGGCGTCGCCCCTCAGGTTAAATTTTACGGTGTATGGAGCGCCTTCTATCCGTACATCCAGCTCATTCGTAGCTTTTGGCAATACCAGCCCAGAAATAGTTATCTTTTTTGCTCTCAACTGACCAACCACCTCTGTTATAAAGGCAATGTTATCGCTTGGCAGTGCAATTTGCCCTAGTTTTATCGGCAGGCCGCTCTGGTCTTCTGCTATGGGCAGACCCAGCTTTCCGACCGCAGACGCCTGAGAGGCATTTATAAGCGCTCGTCCTGCCGCATCTACGACAAATACACCTCCGTCGGCCGATTTTAGCAACAATACAGGCCGAGCTGGCTGAATATAAAGAGCTGGCCGCCGACCAATGACCGGCAATGTTACCGACACATGTTCAAGCTCTGGAAATTGCTTTTGCATAGCTGCTGCGATATTCTTTGTGTCGATTGTCAGCTTGTTCGTATTGGCAAAAGAACCGGCCAAAATAGTGCTAGCCGCCTCACGGTAGGTATTCTCGCTGCGCAAAAATACACGCCGGTTTCCTGTGTCGGCCAAGGCAATAATCGCTGGCTCACGGCCTAAAATCAAATTACTAATAACAAATGCGACAGCCAAGACGGCCAACGCCACAGCTGGCACGCGCCTGCTCCACTTGTTAGGCAGCCCTCGCGGCGACGGTTGAGCTGCACTCGACCACGGCGCTTTATTAGCGCTCCGCATACCGCTAGAATCGGTGCGCGCCGCACGCGAATGGTAAGAAAACACCGGGCTCGGCGCGGCGTCTCTAATGGCCGGTTGCCGACGGCTCAGCTCGCTCTGTCGTTTTTTTCCAAATATCATGCCTTCAGTACCTTAAGCGACACTGTTACTGAGTTTCAAGCGACTTTCCCTCTACTAATTCCAAGAGTACCATCGCTAACAGATGAGCCGAATTAGGCTGAGCCAGCTCGGACAGTCTGTCGCGCAAGGCTTTTGCCTTATCAGGGTGATCAAACAAGTCGGTCAGAGCGGGCATCAAGGCGCGAGGGTCATTCTTTATATTATCCTCACTAACCAGACGTATGGCCTTACGATCCGCCAACACCTTGGCGTTCTTGAGCTGGTGGCCTCCTGTCAGCTGAGGGTTGGGCACGACGACACACGCCTTAGCTTGGGCCGCAAACTCCGCCAGGCTAGTCATGCCCGCCCGTGTGAGCACTACGTCTGCTGCGCCACTATACTGATGTAAGTTAGTTACAAAACCCTTAACCACCACATGTTTTTGCTGATCGGCTGATAGATTCTGTTTGTAGCGCCGCCTTATATCGGCCTCAAGATTTCGCCCAGTTATGTGCACGACCCATAAATCCGGATACCGCTCCAAAAGTTCTGGCACACAGCTCATAAGCGCTTTGTTGAGCCGATCGGCTCCATGCCCGCCGCCGGTCATAAACAGAACTCTGTGGGCCTTTTCGAGACCTAGACGCTTGCGCTCGGAGATAATTTCAACTTCCGAAAGGCGATAAAACTTGTGAGAGATTGGCACACCCACCGTTACCGTCTTTTTGGCTGGATACGAATAGATCTCTTTAGGCAACGCTACAGCATGTACGCGCGCCCACGGGGCAATTATCCGATTTGCAAGGCTAGGTACAGCGTCGGAGTCATGCGTTATGTACGGCATGCCGCGCAGGGCGGCCGCCAGGCACACAGGCACACTCACATAACTTCCCCTGGTAAAGATAACGTCCGGCTGTAACTTTCCCAAAAGCCGAAAACTCTGCCAGATACCAACAAGTAGCCACATGGTATCTCGTAGATTTTTATACAACGTACCTATATCAAATAGCTGCCTCCACCCTTCCCCATGGTAACGACGAAACTTCCCTGCCCTTACGTTCAAAACTTGATCAATATTTTTATCTTGCTCTGGCACATCGCCCAAACTGTCGCCAGTTTGACCAACGTATGTAATGTGCACGTCGGGACGCAATTGCTTTAGCTCATGTGCGACTGCCAGGGCCGGGGTGATATGCCCCCCTGACCCGCCGCCGGTCACCAGTACCTTCATAGACTGTCCTTCTATTAATCACCTCTGTCTGTCGAGGTACACTGTACAAAGTATACCGCGAAATCTGAAATACTACGCCAACCAAGGCCATTACGAACACCACACTGGTGCCTCCATAACTAATAAACGGTAGTGTGATGCCTTTGAGCGGCAAGACGCCCAACATAGCACCGATGTTAATCAATGATTGTGTAGCCAGCCAGGCAAATGCACCAGTGGCTAATAGTCGTGTAAAGCCATCCGGAGCCCGCTCCATAACTCGCTTTATGCGGGCCATAAAAACCAAAAGCAAGCCCAGCAACACCGTCACTCCAACGAACCCGAACTTCTCGGCGTAAATGGCGAAAATCGAGTCATTCGCCGACTCCGGCAAGTACCCAAATGCCTGCACGCTGTTACCCAAGCCCAGGCCAACCATGCCGCCCGACCCTACCGCCACCAAAGCCCGACACGCCTGGTAGCCCGTTTGCAGACTCGCGCAATCAGCAACATTGCCTTGCTGCAAAAACGCTGCAATACGGTCTCTTCTATAGGGTACTACCGAGATGGCAAGCACCCCAACAAGCGCCACAATCCCGCCAACCATCAAAATACGCCTTATTGGCAAGCCAGCCACAAATACCATCGCCGCCATCATTGCCACAATTACCACCATAGACCCAAAGTCGCTTTGTATGCCGGCAACAACGATACCGGTAGCAATCAAGCCGATGCCAAGCGGTTTAAACGCCTGTTGGACGCTCTGCGCCGTCCCTCTCACGATAGAGTTGCTCAGCAACCCTGCCATCCATATCAACAATGCAAACTTTAAAAGCTCTACCGACTGGAACGACAAGCCGCCCAAACGAACCCAACGATGTGCTGGATACAACGGACTTACCGGCAATACTAGCGCAAAAAGAGTCACAATACCCGCTGCAATCAGGAGCGGCTTATAGGCCCGACGCCACACCTCGAGTGGTACAAATGCCGCCACAGCAAATGCTACGATACTCAAGCCAACCGCAATCAGTTGGCGAACCACATAATGGTTACCACTCACCTCCCTGCCGACGCTGAGTGCTGGCGTTATGGAGTACACAACGACCACGCCAATAGCCAATAGCACTGCACTAATTAAAAGCAGCCAGTAGTCCGGCCGATGGCGACGCGTACCAAGCGGCTGGGCGGAAATCGGCCTGCGGCGAGTTACCGCCCCCATCTAGACGTATCGTCCCAATAAAAACGTAATGAGGCCCAGTACAGCTGCGACTTGACCTATGATCCAAAAACGCATCGTCACTTTTGTTTCGGGCCAGCCGCTAGCTTCAAAATGATGGTGCATCGGAGCGATTTTAAAAATCTTCTTGCCGTTCCGTAGCTTTTTTGACAATATCTGAAGCGCGCTCGACCCGGCCTCGGCCACAAACACTAAGCCAATTATTGGCAAAAGCAGTACGGTATCGGTAAGCATCGCCACTACGCCTAGCGCCGTACCAAGCGAAAACGAACCGATGTCGCCCATAAAAAACCGCGCCGGATATACGTTAAACCAGGTGTAGCTCAAGAGCGCGCCCACAATAGTTAGACAAAAACCTGCGATGCCGTAACGCTGCTCCAAGATAGCAATTACCGCATAAGCCATAAACGCCGTCGCGGTTAAGCCGCCGGCCAAGCCGTCTAAACCATCGCTAATATTTACAGCATTGGCCGTGGCTACAACTACAAGGATAAACAGTGGAATGATCAGCCAACCGATATGCCAATCAACTCCGGCAATTGGAATATGGATACTGCTTACATCGAGTTTAAAGTAGAAGAACCAGCCGCCGATAGCCGCAACCAAAGTCGTAAGCCCCAACTTCAGCTTAGTCCTAAGCCCCGCGACCCCTCTGCCATCTCCACGAATGTTAACAATGTCGTCTAGAAGCCCTACAAAAGCGGCACCCACAAATGCGGCCAAAGGCAGCCACGTCTCGGCCCGGCTCAAGTTAAACGGCAAAGTGACCAGGCATACAGCTACGACAAACACCGCCCCGGCCATTGTAGGGATCAAACGCTTGTGCTTGCCGGCGTGCAACTGCATAAAAACTGTCGCTTTTTCTCCGGTCGTGGCGGTGTCACGTGGTTTTTTCCACCACTGCCATTTATAAGCAAGCGTCGTATAGACAGGCGTTATAATCATGCTGACCAAAAATCCCAGAAATCCTAGCAGTAAAATACGAATGATCGTATCGGTTTCCACAGAGATAAATAACGTGCTGTTCATTATGGAGTTTTCCTTATGGTTTACCGTCTATTATAACCCGCGATCCTAAATTGTCCCATCCGATCCTACTGAAAAACACAAGAGCCTGCCGCGTACCGTCATCGGTTCCTGGGTGCCACCCCAAAATTATCTATCAATGTATGCGCTATCGAGGCAAAAATCGGCTGTGCGGCAGCTCCTCCGGCATAACCGCTAATCTTTGGCTCACGCACTACCACCGAGATTACATACTCCGGATTGTCACCGCCAACAAAGCCTACGTACGTACCGTTAAAGTCATGCTCTTTGTAGCCACCCGCGCCGTTAGAGTCGTGTATCTGCGCCGTACCGGTCTTGCCACCCACACTGTACACGCGCTGGTCGAATTTCGGCCGGATGTTGTGATTTTCTACAACATACTCCAACAATGTTTGCATATGCTCACTGACAGCCGGCGACACTACATTCTTTTGCAACACCTTAGACTGTACGTCCCTCGCCTTGCCGTCTGCACTAATAATTTGATCAATCAGCCGCGGCTGATAATATGTGCCGCCGTTAAGCATTGCGCAGTAAGCCGCCGCCATCTGCAAAGGAGTCGCCGTCATACCTTGCCCAAACGACGTATTGGCATATGTCAGGTCGCGGGCAAACCCCTTATTCGGGTCGGGGATGTCACCGGCAGCTTCGTAGCCCTGTTCAACGCCGGTAGCTTTGCCGAACCTAAAATGATTCACCATGTAGTCGTGCCACTTCTCACGGCCCGCCTGAGTGATCTCAGTGCCGCCCGGCTTGCCCATCTGCATCAGCAGCCACGTCGCGCCAGTGTTGAGCGAAAGGTTCAATAGCGTAGCCATGTTATGCCGCCCCGGTCCGCCATCTTCTTCGATGTTGGTAATCTTGTAGCCATCTATCTCCCACATAGCCGGGTCGTAATATGAGGTGTCAGACTTTACGACGCCAAGGTTAAGCGCCGCGGCAGTCGTCAGAGGCTTCATTGTCGATCCCACCTCCAAAGGCGAAGTAACTGCCGCGTTGCCAAAAGCCGTTGGATCTTCGACGTCGGCATATCTATTGGGGTCGAAGGTCGGCCAGTTGGCCATAGCCTTAATGGCGCCGGTTTTCGGATCCATAATAATTGCGCTGCCAGCCTGCGATTTTGCCGTCTCCAACCC
>DATDBJ010000032.1:0-18326 GCA_036524895.1 Saccharimonadales bacterium (SeqCode) | reverse complement strand
AAAGCGAAAGTCGAGCCGCTTACTCAGGAGAAAGAGACTGACATGCTTGGCATTATTGTTTCTTCCAGTGAGTCGCCGGTTTCTATCGTCGATCCAAGCGAGCAGCAGGTGTTTGTCGCCACACAGGGGCGATACGACGTGTTGGTCGGTACCCATAGGCACAATAAAAGCTGGCGACAGCATCGTAATCTCTTCGATCAGAGGCGTGGGCATGAAATCGGATGACTTGCACCGGGTGTTGGTTGGCAGGGCGCTTGAGAATTTCGACGGCGAATCCGACGTCGAGAGCCACGTAAAAGTTAGCGATGGCCGGACGGTGTCATTGGGTCGGATTAGGATGGACATCAGCGTCACTCTAATGGCACTGATTATTGTAATCATAGGCCTTTTGTAGCTTGTAGGGCGAGCAAACGGCGCGGTAACGCAATCCAGGCGCTGCGCAAGCGCTTGGAGCGGCCTGATTACAGATAATATCCTATACCGACCCAGTAAAATTTGCTAAAATTAACAGGTTATGGCCATGAAAGTATTTGCCGGTATGAGCGGCGGAGTCGATAGCTCCGTAACGGCAGCTTTGCTAAAAGAGCAGGGCTATGACGTCACGGGCGTGTACATGAAGAATTGGACGCAAGACCTTCCCGGCATGATCTGCCCATGGAAAGAGGACTATCAGGATGCCAAGCGAGTTGCGGTGCAGCTCGGCATACCGTTTAAGGTATATGACTTTCAGGAAGGATACCGCCAAAAAGTCGTCGATTACATGATCGACGAATACAAGTCCGGCCGCACGCCAAATCCGGACATCATGTGCAACCAAGAAGTTAAATTTAAGCTGTTTTTAGGTGCAGCTCTGGAAGACGGCGCCGACCTCATTGCCACCGGGCACTACGCCCGCATAAAGGACGGCAAGCTCTACGCTGGTGTTGATCCGGAGAAAGACCAAAGTTATTTTTTGTGCCGCGTTACCGAGGACGCTTTGCGCAAAACCTTAATGCCAATCGGCGAATACGCCAAACCTGAAGTCCGCGAACTCGCCCGCAAGTATGGCCTCGCTACTGCCGAAAAGAAGGACAGCCAGGGCATTTGCTTTGTCGGAAAAGTTGGCATTAAAGATTTTTTGCAGCAATTTGTTGAGGCAAAATCAGGGAAAATAATAAACCAAAAGGGTGAAGTTGTTGGCGGGCACGACGGCGCGCTATTCTATACCATTGGCCAGCGCCAAGGCCTGGGCGTAGGCGGCGGTTTGCCATATTACGTGGTCGGCAAAGACATGAATAAAAATGAAGTCTACGTAACCACTGATCTGCAAGACGCCCGCCTTTGGAGTGACGAGATTACGCTGACAAGCCCGCACTGGATAAACGAACCACCCCAAGAAAACGAAACGTACACTGTACGCACCCGTTACCGAGCGGAGCTATTAAACGCCAGCAGCATCAGGCGGCTGGAAGATGGCAACTGGCATATAGTCCTGCGCGACGAAGTCCGCGCTCTAACCCCCGGCCAGTCAACCGTAATCTACCAACACGACCGCGTCGTCGGCAGCGGGCTGGTGATTTAGCTTTAACTCGAACATGCGCCCGGCGCAGCAACCCATTTAAGAGCGCCTTTCACATTGCTCAGGTGGCCTCAGCGGGACCTCGGGGCTGACAAGTATAGTGCCATGGCATAGCCCGCAGTCACCAAAACTACCCAGGCTGCTCGCTGCTCTCGCTCTGCATATCAGCCTTTTCTCTGTATTCTCAAGAATGCTCTCAACCGTAGGCCGCCCATCTACCGTTGTTACGAACTGGCGCCAGAGGCAATTATTATTTGATCGATCACCTTCCATACCCTAAAACATTGTCATGGGCCGCAAACTTTTGCAGTCGAATAGCCCACAAGAATTTATTTACCCCAACGAATTAGAACATATATGCCTTGCAAATTTCATAAATTTCTGGTATCATAGTTTGTCTATTTCAACCCATTCGTATAACAATAATACCAGCTCCTCGGCTGGGGGAAGCGCCGCTATGCTTAATACTTTATCGCCATCGCCAGATACTTTGAACGTGCCGTTGGCCCCTTCGGGCAACAGTACTCCTATTGATTTTGACTCATTGAATTACCCTGACACGGTTTCTACTGCACGGGTGTGGTTTAGTGATCTAGAATCACTCTCTCCGGATGGTTTGCCGAATAGTTTGGAATCGCTCTTTTCGGGCGACTTACAGAGATTATCTGCTCAACATAGGCAGTGCGCGCTGGCAATTGCTCACCTTCATGTCCTTGATGGTAGCCAGGGAGAGGAGGGTCCTACTGTGGGTCAGCTGGTAAAGCGTTATGCTTGGGTAATGCGTGATTTGGCAAGCCTGGCCTTGGTTGTACGCGGACCAGCAACGGACAACCGCGAGGAGTACGAGAGGGCTGCACAAGCGGCTGACCGTATAGTCGCACAGACACTGGAAAGGGCATATGCTGAGAATGATAAAAGAAGGGCCGAAGAAGAGCTCCAGCGCCTCATGCAGCTGCTAGAAAGCGATGCCTTAACGGGCTTGCCGAATCACCGAGGTTATTTGAGGGTGCGCACAGAGGTTTGTGAGCGAGCCAAGAGCTCGGGCGCTGGTGTTGCAGAAAGCCTCGTAGATTTAACAAATTTCAAAAAGATCAATGATGAGCTCGGGCACCACATAGGTGATGAAGCCCTTCGGGAGGTTCCCGTCGAAGTGGGCCGTTATGCTCGCGCTGACGATAATGTAGTGGTCACTCGTTCGGGCGAGAGAGGCGACGAATTTAATATCTTAAATCGCCATATTTCGGAGGAAGGGTACGCTTCTTTCTTGCAGCGTCTTCGCTTGGGTCAAATCGAGAAAGTTGAACCCCGGGGAGAAGGTGATACTCCTAACGCCCGAGCATGGAAAGAAATTGCTCGTATCAAGAGTGAATTTGAGCAACGCGGACATGATATCAAAGCGCATACTCAAGTTATCGACGAAGAAGTGAAGGTCAATGAAAATGGTAAAGAGGTTGTTCGTACTGTCCGCACACTGTATATCGGGTCTGAACGTATTGCTCCGCTCCGTGATATAACCGTACTCTCTGTTGGCGGCGTGTATGACCGGAGTGGCTTAATAGAGGGCAGGAGACAAGACATAGAAGTAGAAATGCAGCGGCACAAAGAACAGCTGCGAGGGTTTATGGGAGCCTACAGGCCCTAACTGGCAAGGTATAAGTTAAGGAACGGACGGGGATTGTGCAGGCCTTTGGCTTAAGTGTTGAAATCTTTGCTGCTCATAGTGGCTCCACCGTGCTAAACCTATGTAAATGGAGCATATTGTTCCAGACCGGGAAACGAGGGAGGGTGAACTCCGCTACACTCCCATGCACGACCATCAAACTGTTGATGTAGATGCTTGGTCGCAGCAGTGGTTTGGCAGATTGTCTGATCTGGACTCAAACAGCACTGAGTATCATGACATCGCACGCATGGTGGGCGCACAGCTTGCGCTGTACCCGAACTTTCGTAAGGTCGACGCAGAAGACCTTGGCTACGCCATGGAGTTACTACCTTCGATTGGCCGTCAAAATCCGTACAATTTCGAGTTATTCAGCGTCAAATCAGCAAGGCTATGAGCTCTTTGTATAGATAAGTGACGGGTTTAATTATGGGGAGAGCGCGTGAAGCCAGGTGCTGAGAGCTAGAAAGGTTCACGCTATAACTCATAGGCCTGCCAGCGTCAGCGGATTTGGGTAAATTTTCGGCACAAGCCCGCATCTGTTAAAATAGGGTTAATATGAACGCCCAACAAATACGCAAAGCTTACCTAGATTTTTGTAAAAAAAATGGACATGTAATTATTCCTCGCGCGCTTTTGGTGCCACAAAACGACCCGACAACCTTGTTTACGGGCAGCGGTATGCAGCCGCTCATTCCATATCTCTTGGGCGAAGAACACCCCAAAGGTACACGTTTAGCTAACAGCCAGACTTGCCTGCGCGCCCAGGACATCGAAGAAGTTGGCGATAACCGCCACACCACATTCTTCGAGATGCTCGGCAACTGGAGTCTTGGCGACTACTTCAAAAAAGAGCAAATCAATTGGTTTTGGCAATTCTTGACTGATGAGATCAAGCTTGATCCGGCGCGCATTTACGTCAGCTGCTTTATCGGCGACGAAGCCGCCGGAATTCCAAAGGACACCGAGAGCGCTCAAACCTGGACTGATATTTTCGAAAAAGCCGGTCTGGACGCCAAGCAGGTAGATCTGGATACCGAGGAAAACGGCGCAAAGATGGGCGATCAAGGCGGCCGCATATTCTTTTACGGCGAGAAAAACTGGTGGTGCCGTGCTGGCAAGGCCAAGAACATGCCTGTCGGTGAGCCGGGCGGCCCGGACAGCGAAGTGTTTTACCTCTTTCCGGGCGTGCCGCACAACCCCGAATACGGCGAGAAATGCCACGTTAACTGCGACTGTGGCCGCTACATCGAGCTGGGCAACAGCGTATTTATGGAATACCTCAAAACCGAAACCGGCTTTGAGAAACTACCCAAGCAGAACGTAGACTACGGCGGCGGCCTGGAGCGCCTGGCTGCGGCGGCCATCGACAGCCCGGACGTGTTTAAGATTAGCATCATGTGGCCGATTGTCGAGAAGTTGGAAGAGCTAAGCGGCAAAAAGTACGACGCCCACACCAACGCCATGCGCGTCATTGCCGACCACCTGCGTGGCGCAACTTTCCTGGCCGTGGACGGCATCGTGCCCAGCAACAAAGAGCAGGGCTATGTAATGCGCCGCCTTGTGCGCCGCGCCATTCGTTTTGCCTTCGATCTTGGTGTCGAGCAAAATCTCTGCGAGCACATCGTACCCGTTGTTGTTGGCTTGTACGAGGCCGACTTCCCGGAAGTTGCCGCCAAAAAGCAAGAGGTCATCGAAATCCTCACCAAAGAAGAAAAAATCTTCCGCCAAACCCTGCGCAAAGGTTTGCACGAATTTAGCAAGCTGACTCAGGACGGCCTGACCGGCCAGGAAGTGTTCAAGCTGTATGACACATATGGATTCCCATTGGAACTTAGCCTGGAAGAGGCCTTTGCGCAGAATGTGAAAGTTTCTGAAAACTGGCGTGAAGAGTTCGAAAAGCTCATGCAAGAGCAGCGCGAGCGCAGCCACACCGCCAGCAAGGGCGTGTTCAAGGGTGGCTTGGGCGGCCACACGCTCCAGCACAAAAAGTACCACACCGCCACGCACCTTATGTACCAGGCACTGCGTAATGTTTTGGGCGACCACGTCATCCAGCGCGGCAGCAATATCACCGAGGAGCGTCTGCGCTTCGACTTTTCTCATCCAGAAAAAGTAACGCCGGAGCAAATTGCTGAGGTAGAAAAAATCGTCAACGAGCAAATCGACGCCGACCTCAAAGTCTCGTGGCAGGAGTACTCTACTAAAGTTGCAATCGAGGAGAAGGGCGCTCTAGGCCAGTTTGGCGACCGCTACGGTGACACTGTTAAGGTGTACAAAATGATTGCCGACGGCGCCGAAAAACCCTTTAGTTTTGAAATTTGCGGCGGCCCTCACGTAGACCACACTGCCCAATTAAAAGAGGACGGCAAGCGCTTCAAAATCACCAAAGAAGAAGCCAGCAGCGCCGGAGTTAGGCGCATCAAAGCTGTGCTACAATAGCTGTCTGGTGCGTCCGGCCTCCGGCTGCGGCGTGCTATAATTGTATCGATTATGCTTGATCTTGATAAAGTTAAAAGCTCTGTAGCTGGTTTGGCTAGCAAGGTTGCCGCCAAAGCCGCCGAGGTCAACGATAAAGTCGCCAAAAATGCCAAAAAGCAGGAAGAGGCGCAATATATCGTTGGCCTGGACATTGGTACCGAGTTCGTAAAGGCTCTAATCGGCAAGGTAGAGGAAGATCGGATCGAGATCGTGGGCGTTGGCCGTGCCCACCAGGACTTAAGCGACATGCAGGCTGGCGCCATAGCCGACATCGGCGGCGTGGTAGAGAACTGCGATAAAGCCCTTAGTCAGGCCGAACAGCAAGCTCAAGTGAGTGTTCGGACCGCTGTTATCGGCATTGCGGGCGAGCTGGTAAAAGGTACGACCACAACAGTGCGCGTATCGCGCAAGAACGCCGACAAGCCTCTTGACGCAAGCGAAGTAGAGCGGATTATCAAGCTCGTTCAAGGTCGCGCTGAGGCCAAAGCCAAAAAGCAGCTGGCGTGGGAGCTTGGGGGCAAAGAAGTCGAAGTGCGTCTGGTTAACAGCGCGCTCGTTGGAATCGAAATAGATGGCTATAAGGTCACCAGTCCTATAGGCTTTCAGGGCCGCGACGTCGTCGTGCAGCTTTATACCGCTTTTGCCCCCCTTATACATATTGGCGCATTAGAACGCACCGCGCAGCAGCTTGATCTTGACTTGCTGGCTGTTGCGGCTGAGCCATTCGCGGTTTCGCGCTCGGTTATCGGCGACGACACCTCTGCTAGCATGAATGCAATTCTGATGGACGTGGGAGGTGGCACGACAGACATCGCCGTTATCACCGACGGTGGCGTGCAAGGTACTAAAATGTTCGGCATTGGCGGCCGCGCTTACACGCGCGCCATAGAGCGCGATCTCAACGTGGAGTTCAACACCGCAGAAGGGCTAAAAGTCAGCCTAGGCCGCGGTAAAGTGTCCGGCGACAAGCGGGCGGCAGTAGAGGGCGCGCTTAATAAGACCTTGGACGTATGGATGGGCGGCGTAGAATTCGCTCTGGCCGAATTTGATAAACTCGACCACCTGCCACATAAGCTACTTCTTTGCGGCGGCGGCTCAAGCCTCGACCTTTTAATGGATAAGCTGCAAGCCAGCGACTGGTACACGAAACTGCCTTTTACGCGCAAGCCAATCGTGCAGCACATCCACCCCGACGAAGTGGTGGGAATTATTGACAAAACCGGCGACGTAACCGACCATACATACATAACCGCAATGGGATTGCTCCGCGTCGGGCTGGATACGCTCCAGTTCTCCAGCGGCGACAGAGGCGGTTCTATACGCGAAAAAATTGATAGGATCTTGCGCACATGAGTTCACCCAAGGGCACAAACCTGACCAAAGACGTCATTTATATAGACGTAGATGACGAAATTACCGCCATGATCGATAAAGTGCGCGCAAGCGACAAGAAGATTATCGCGTTAGTGTTGCCCAAGCGCGCCACCGTACTGCAGAGCATCGTAAATATGAAGCTGCTGAAGCGCGCCGCAATTGAGGCAAAAAAGAATCTGGTCTTAATAACGTCAGAGTCCGGCCTAATGCCTTTGGCCGGTAGTGTTGGCATGCATGTGGCGAAGAGTTTGAACTCCCGGCCCGAGATTCCTGATGGCCCCGAAAGAGTATCATTCAAGATAGAGACTGCAGATGATGAAGACGACGACGGCAACCAAACTATGATCGACAAGGACAAGACAGTTGGCGAGCTTTCGGGGGTTGTCGCGCCAACCGACGAAGACGACGAAGACGCCATTGAGTTAGACGACGAAGACCAGTCCGAAGGCCAAAAAGGCGCTGCTGACGACAGCAAGTTCAAGAAGGGCGCCAACAAGAAGTTTAAAATCCCAAATTTTAATAAGTTCCGAGTGCTCTTAATCTTGGGTGTTGTCGGCGTACTGCTTCTAGGCATGGTTGGTTATGCGGCGGTAGCGGTTTGGCCTAGAGCCAAGATAACTATCAAAACCGATAGCACATCGGTCGATAGTAGTGTCGTGTTAACCCTGAAGATCGGCTCGGACGCAAAATTAGATACTGAAAAAGCCATAATCCCGGCCCAAACCCAAGAAGTTAAAAAGACTGCCGAGCAGCAAGTTCCTGCGACCGGCCAAGTTAATAACGGCGAAAAAGCTAGCGGAAGCGTTGAGATGACGGCGCAAGATTGCGACTCGCCGATCAGTACCCCTAGCGATGTGTCGGCTGGATCAGGTATTAGTGCAGGAGGCAATACCTATATAACCCAGAAGAAGGCTAGCTTTAGTCCTACGAGCGTGTCTGGCGGCTGTGTATACTTTAAGTCCGGTTCAATCAGTATAGTTGCCCAAAGCGGCGGAGCTAAGTTCAACACCGATTCAACTACTTTTACCGTTGCCGGCCGATCCGGTGTAACGGCTACCGGTTCAGCCAGCGGCGGCACGGATAACATTACAAAAATAGTCACTCAGGCAGATATCGACGCGGCTAAGCAAAAGATTACCGCACAGGATACTTTGCCCATAAAGCAAGAGCTGAAGAGCGCGCTTATTGGCAGAGGCTTGTACGCTATGGATGCAACCTTCAATACCGGCACGCCCGAAACTAAATTGAGTGCCGAGGCAAACACGCCGGCAGAAAATGTAACCGTGACGCAGGTTATTGCATATACCATGCACGGCGTCAGCCAGGATGACATCGAAAAAATCGTGGCAAAAAGCGTTGAAAAAAAGATAGACGCCGAAAAGCAGACCATTACCAATTATGGCTTGGACGACGCTGTATTGAGCGCACAGGGTGTAAATGCCGGAGGCGCATCTGTATCAATGCAGACGACTGTTGTGGCGGGCACAGAGTTGAATGCTGAAACCATCAAGAAACAGGTTGCGGGCAAAAAGGCGGGTGGCGCCAAGGAAATCATCGAGGCGAACCCTGGCGTAACAAGTGTAGTCGTGGAGTACAGTCCTTTCTGGGTCGGGTCGATACCAAAGAAGACTGACAAAATAACGGTTATCATCCAAGAGCCTAAAGCTGTCTCTGCCGATGAAGAATCCTCACCTTAGTTCGGTACTGGCATTAGATGTAGGCGAGCGGCGGATAGGCGTCGCTGTCGCTAGCGTGCAAGCGCGTTTGTCCAGCCCGCTTACTACAATTATGCGCAGTGACACTACTCTTAATGATATTCAAGAGCTTATAGACGAGCATGATGCTCGGGCATTGGTCGTAGGCTTGCCAAGGGGACTAGACGGCCAACATACGGCGCAGACGGTAGCCGTCGAAGAGTTTAAATCTTCGCTGGAGCAGGTCTTGGCGATTCCAGTATACTGGCAGGATGAGGCATTGACCTCACGGCAAGCGGAAGCCGAGCTTAATTCCCGTGGCAAGCCATACAAAAAAGAAGATATTGACGCACTGAGTGCAACGTACATTCTGGAGGATTTTATGCGCGACCACCCGGAGGTATTTTTGTGAGATATACGACCCGACCTGTCCGTCGCCGCTGGCCTAGACGATTGATTTTGGTGGGCGTAGTGCTTATTGCGTTGGTATTGGGCGGCACGCTGCTGGTGAGACATGTGTATTTTAGCGACTTGCGACCGGTCAGCAGTAGCGACACGGCGGTAAAACCGATTACCGTAGAGCGGGGCGCCACCCTGGACGAGATTGCCAAGCAGCTCAATGACGCCGGGCTCATACGCAGCCCGTGGGCGTTTAAACTTTACGTGGGCAGCAAGAACGTCCGCGACGCTTTGCAGGCTGGCACATACTCGTTTAGCCCTAGTCAAAGCGTAGAAGAAATAGTCGTGCAGTTGACTCACGGCAAGGTGACGACTGATCTGGTGACTATCATACCGGGGCAGCGGTTGGAGCAAATTCGTGCCACGTTAGCCAACTATGGCTTTGATGAGGCGGACATCGAAGCCGCCATGGATCCGGCGCTCTATGCGGGTAATCCGGCGCTCGTAGATAAGCCCGCCGGCGTAAGCCTTGAGGGCTATATCTACCCCGACTCATACCAGAAAGATGGCAACACCAAGCCGCAGCAGATTATCGAGAAAGCTCTGGCAGAAATGAACAGTAAGCTCACGCCAGACCTCCGACGCGCTTTTGCCGCACAGGGCCTTAGCGCCTATCAGGCAATCATTTTGGCCTCTGTGGTCGAGAAGGAGGTGTCAAAGCCGGAGGACCGCGCTCGGGTAGCGCAGGTATTTTTAAAGCGCATACGTAGCGATATCGCCCTGCAGTCCGACGCCACTAAGCATTATTTTGACAGCTACAAAAATCGTGGCCTGCCGGAAACTCCCATTAGCAACGTGACGATCAGTTCGCTACAGGCGGTCGCCAATCCTGCATCTACCGACTGGCTGTACTTTGTAAGCGGCGATGACGGCACGACTCACTTTTCTCATACCCTAGACGAGCACGAGGTCAACATAGCCAAATACTGCACCAAATTGTGCGGCCGCTAGGCCGGGCATGAGCAGGCCATGATGGGCAAAATATGCTATACTAGTTGTTGTAGTGTACGGAAACTACCCCTGTTAGGGAACACTTTGTGTACTACGCGTTTTTTGGAGATTAGCCATTAGTAACAATACATCACATAGCTTGACGACCCGTATCGATGCAGTACGGCCTGTTTCGGTGTGGAGTCGCGTAATCACCGGTTTGGGGCAGTTTATCAGCGCCCGGCGTTTTGTACGGTATGGCTTAGTTGGCCTGAATGTTCTTCTTTTGGTGGCTATAGCGTGGTTTACGCTAGGCCCCACCCATAGCGCGCAGCCGCTTGGCCGCCAGGGAGTCATATCCACCGATGACACATCGGCGACCGAGCCACTGGACCAGCTGTCTTCTGCTGATATAGCGGTTACCGCCGCGCAAGCCGTTGGGTTGCACGAGACTACCGCAGTCGTTAGCCAGGCCTACAGTGTCGAAACCGAGCAGTCTATCGCTCCGGCTGATACTACGGTAATTGCCAAGCCACTCGTAGTGTCCACGCCATTTAAGGATGTCAAAGACATTAAGGAATACGTCGTGCAGCAGGGCGATACGGTTTCTAGTATCGCCGCGAAGTTTAGCGTAACGTCAGATAGTATTATGTGGTCCAACAGCTTGCGTGGCAATTCGGTTAACGCAGGTCAGGTGCTGCTTATTCCGCCGCTCACCGGTATTATTTACACTGTTCGCGGCGGCGACTCGGTTGCGAGCTTGGCCCAGAAATATCGGGTGAGCGAAGAGCAAATCATCATATCCAACGACATCGAGTTGACCGGCCTCAAAGTGGGCGCCCGTATTTTGATTCCTAATGGTCGCCAACCGGCGCCGGCAGTTTTTGTCGCACAGTTTGGCTTTAACGGCTACGACTACGGCTTTTGTACGTGGTATGTGGCAAATCGCCGTGCGCAGCTCGGCCGGGCGCTGCCCTCTAACTTAGGTGACGCCTGGACATGGGATAATCGCGCTGAGGCGGCTGGTATGCAGGTTAACCGTACTCCGGCGGCGGGCGCTGTTGCCGTTACGTCTTCTTACTCCCGGCCTGGCCACGTGGCAATCGTAGAGGCCATAAATGCCGACGGCAGCATCTGGATAACAGAGATGAACTCGCGCGGGCAAGTCTCGATGACCGACGGCACACCAACCGGCGGCTGGGGGCGTGTTGACTGGAAATTGGTGCCGGCTGATCGTGCCGCCAGTTACAATTACATTCATTAGGACTCCTTAAGGTATACTGTAGGTATGAATTTTATCGATAAAGCTACGGTGATGGTGCGTGCTGGTAATGGCGGCGATGGCAAGCTGAGCTTTAGGCATGAGAAATTTATCGACAAAGGTGGCCCGGATGGCGGCGATGGCGGTAATGGCGGCGATGTTATTTTGGTGGCGAGCCGCAATCAGAATACGTTGGCTAACTTTAGATATCAGAAAGAGGTTGCAGCTGAGTCTGGTCAGCCCGGCGGCCAGTCGCGCAAGCACGGCAGAAGCGGCGAAGACCTGCTAGTTATGGTGCCGGTGGGCACTATCGCTACAGACGAAGACGGCCGCATATTGGCTGATGTCGACGAAGACGGCAAGCGGGTCGTCATCGCGCATGGTGGCAAGGGTGGTTTTGGCAACGCCCACTTCATAAGCTCTGTTCGCCAGGCGCCGCGTATAGCCGAAAAGGGCGAGGCGGGCGAGCAATTTACTATACAGCTTGAGCTGAAAATGATCGCCGATGTCGGCCTTGTCGGCCTGCCTAACGCCGGTAAGTCTACATTGCTGAGCGTGATCAGTAACGCACGCCCCGAAATCGCTAACTACCCGTTTACAACTTTAGTTCCGAACTTAGGTGTTGTTGACGTAGACAAAGAGACTAGTTTACTTTTTGCGGATATCCCGGGGCTTATCGAGGGCGCAGCCGAAGGTAAGGGTCTCGGCGATGAATTTTTGCGTCATGTCGAGCGCACCGCTGTTTTAGTGCATCTCATTGACGCATACCAAGAGGATATAACTGAGGCATATAAAACGATACAGGATGAGCTGAGAGCTTACAAAGTTGACCTTTCGGCCCGCCCCCAAGTTGTGGCGCTTACTAAAATCGAAGGTTTGGATGCGGATATCATCAAGGATCAAACGTCCAAGCTCAAAAAAGTCGCCCCCAAGGACTCGATTATTACGGCGATATCAGCTCACGCCAAACAGGGCGTTCCGGAGTTGCTGAGGAATGTGCGCAGGCTAGTCGAACTAGAGCGTGCTCGCGAGCGCGCCGTAGAGGCCGTGATGTCCGCGCCTAACGTGCCAGTGCTTACTTTGGGCGACCAAGATGACGCCTGGGAAGTCACTAAAGAAGAAGATGCGTTCGTAGTACGTGGCGCCAAGATTGAGCGCTTCGCCGCTCGTACCGACTTTAACAGTCCGGCGGGTGTGGAACGCTTGCGCGATATCATGCAGCGACAAGGTATTATGCACGAACTCGTCCGCCAAGGTATCACGCCCGGCGATTCTATTCGCTTTCCCCGCGGTGAAATCACTTACTAGATTTTACTCTAGCCCACTCGCATACATCTTTTTCCGGCACTGTCCTTAAGCTCAGGATGTGCTTAAATAGCACATCCTTCGTGCGGAGGTGCCGGAAAACACGTATGCGAGTGGGCTAGCAAAGCAAGTTAATGGTAAACTGGTAGCAAGATTATGGCTGCCAGTTTTTTCTTTTACGACCTTGAGACCAGTGGTTTCAGCTCGCGCGAGGCGCGGATTATGCAGTTTGCCGGGCAGCGGACAGATTTGGAGCTCAATCTGGTGGGCGAGCCGGTCAATTTGCTCATCAGGATTACCGATGACATCTTGCCGGACATCGACGCGACGCTGATAACTGGCATAACTCCTCAAATGACCTTGTCCGACGGTCTTACGGAGGCCGAATTCTTGCGTGAATTTGAGACAAATATAGCGACGCCAGGCACTATTTTTTTGGGCTTTAACACCGTAAGGTTCGACGATGAGTTTGTCCGCAGCTTGCACTACCGCAATTTTTATGACCCTTACGAATGGCAGTGGAAGGAAAACCGGTCGCGCTGGGACTTGCTAGACGTAGTGCGCATGACCCGCGCGCTGCGTCCGGATGGTATTGAGTGGCCGTTTGACGCCCAGGGTAAGCCGACTAACCGGCTAGAATTGCTGACCGCACTGAACAAGCTCGACCACGAGCACGCGCACGATGCGCTCAGTGACGTCCTCGCCACCATAGCAGTCGCGCGCCTGATACGCGGCAAGCAAGCCAAGCTGTTCGACTATCTGCTAACAATGCGTGACAAAAAGAAAGTCGCTGAGTTGGTAGATCAAGGCGAGCCTTTCGTGTACACGAGCGGCCAATATTCGGGAGAATTCGGCAAGACGACTGTAGCCGTGCAGATTTGCCCGCAACCCGGGCGCAGCGGCAGCTCATTTGTGTATGATTTGCGCTACGATCCGACCGAATATAAAGACATGACCGCAGAGCAGTTGGCCGAAAAATGGCGTTGGAAAAAAGATAGCGACGAGCTTCGTCTGCCGGTAAAGAAGTTGCAGTGCAATCGTTGTCCGGCAATTGCGCCAATTGGCGTATTGGATGAATCCAGTCAGAAGCGCCTGCAACTGGACATGAAAGTGATCCAAAAGAACCTCAAAGCACTGCAAAGCATGAAAGATCTGGCCGCCCGCCTTTGCAAAGCCGACGAGATTTTAGAGAAGAAAATGCAAACCAGCCTGGTTAGTACAGATAAGGATGTCGATGGCTGCATGTACGACGGCTTCTTTGGCGAGGCCGACAGAAATGCCATGCGGGTCGTACGCGCCGCCAAACCGGAAGAGTTGAGCAGTCTTGGCCTACAATTTACCGATAGCAGGCTGGAAGCGCTTTTGCCGCTGTACAAAGCCCGCAACTACCCCAAACTCCTCACGCCCGAAGAACGTGAGGCTTGGGAAAAGTTCCGGTTCCGCAAGATTTTTGCAGGCGGCCAGCAAGGCAAACTCGCACAATATCTCGCCCGGCTGCAAGAGGTGGCCGGAAAAGACGGCCTGACGGGTCATCAACAATATCTGCTCGAAGAGCTAAAGCTCTACGCCCAAAGTATCGTACCGGAGGCAGAAGCTTAGGTTTGCAGCCAGCTTTTGAAGGCTCGGACAAATTTTTTCCAAGCTTGCTTGCCAAACGCAATTAATTCTTTAAGGATATGTACGAGCTGGTCGCGAATGCGCTCGGCAAACTCAAATTCGCTGGCTAAAATCGCAAAGCCAAAGAAGATGACCACCCAGCCGGGGCCGGGCAGGGGCAACAAAACAATGCCGGCGGCGACGATCGCAAAGCCCAGAAGAAAAATAAAAGGCTTGCGCACTTTGGACGGCGTCCGTTTCCAATGCTTGTGAAGTCGTTGCATCATACGGTCATTATACCGGGCTAACTAGTCAAAAAGCTATTTTTCGTCTATAATTTGTCTGTTTATGGCGGAGAAAATTGTCGTTAAAGGTGCGCGCGAGCACAACCTCAAGAATGTTGATGTTGAGTTGCCTCGGAATAAGCTGGTAGTCGTGACCGGCTTGAGCGGCTCTGGAAAATCTTCGCTCGCGTTTGACACCATTTATGCCGAAGGTCAGAGGCGGTATGTCGAGAGCTTGAGTTCTTACGCCCGCCAATTCTTGGGGCTCATGGAAAAACCGGATGTAGACCAAATCGACGGCCTTTCCCCGGCGATCTCCATTGACCAAAAGTCTACCAGTCGTAATCCACGTTCAACCGTCGCGACGGTGACCGAAATTTATGACTACTTGCGTCTGCTGTTCGCCCGCATTGGCGTGCCGCATTGCCCGGTGTGCGGCAAGCCCGTGACCCGTCAGACTACTTCACACATTGTCGAGCAAGTTGCCAGCCTGCCAAGTGGCGCCCGCCTCATGATTCTCGCTCCCGTAGTGATCGACAAAAAAGGTGCGTTTGAACACATCCCCGAGCAGTACATGCGCGCCGGTTTCGCCCGTGTGCGCGTCGACGGCGTAGTGTATGCGCTGGATGAATTCCCGGAGCTCGACAAGAATTACAAGCACACCATAGAGGTAGTGATCGACCGTCTGGTAAACGACGAGCAGAGCCGCACTCGTTTGGCTCAGTCTGTAGAGCAGGCGCTGGAAGTCGCCGAAGGCAAGGCCAAGGTGCTCAACGCCGACACCAACGAAGAGTCCGTTTACTCTCTGATGTACGCCTGCATCGACCATCCAGAAGTCGCTATCCCGGAGCTGGAGCCGCGCACCTTTAGCTTTAACAGCCCGCACGGCGCTTGCCCGGTATGCACCGGCCTCGGCTCGCGACTAGAAGTAGACCCCGAGCTGGTTATCCCAAATGGCCGCCTGACAATTGCCGAAGGCGCCATCCGCCCCTTTAACCGCGTCAACGTCGACGCGTGGTATATGAAAAAGATGCAAGCCGTCGCCGAGCGTTACGGCTTTAGCCTGCACGTGCCAACCGGTCAGCTCACCAAAGACCAACTCAATAAGATTCTATATGGCACCGGTAACGAGAAATACAGCGTAGTGCTTGGTGGCGGCCGTACGTTCGAGACAACGTACGAGGGTGTGATCCCGAATTTGGAACGACGGCATAAAGAGACCGAAAGCGAATTTATGCGTCACGATATCGAGCGCTTTATGGTAGAAAAGCCGTGCTACGCCTGCAAAGGCCAGCGCCTTAAGCCTGAAGTGCTGGCAATTACCGTAGCCGGGCAGTCCATTATGGACATTTGCGATCTATCTATAGATGACGCAATTGATTTTTTTAGACATGTCAAATTTTCTGACAAAGAAATGCACATCGCCCACCAAGTGCTCAAAGAAGTAAACGCCCGTCTTGGATTTTTACAAGACGTTGGGCTCAATTACCTTACGCTTTTGCGTAGCGCCACAACACTGTCTGGTGGCGAGGCACAGCGTATACGCTTGGCGACCCAAATAGGCTCTGGCTTGCAGGGCGTTTTGTACGTTTTGGATGAGCCAAGTATTGGTCTGCACCAGCGGGATAACGACCGCCTGATCCGCACGCTCAAGCACTTGCGCGACCTTGGCAACACTGTCTTGGTGGTTGAGCACGACGAAGACACGATCCGTACCGCCGATTATCTGCTGGATATAGGTCCTGGCGCAGGTATTCACGGCGGCCATGTCGTGGCTCATGGCACGCCCGCAGAAGTAGAAAAGAATCCCGCGAGCGTTACCGGCCAATATCTTTCAGGCAAAAAAGAGATTGCCGTGCCCAAAAAGCGCCGCAAGAGTAACGGCAGTAAGCTGGTTATCCGCGGTGCCCGCGAGAACAACCTCAAAAATATTGACGTCGAAATCCCTCTCGGTCAAATGGTCGTAGTCAGCGGCGTATCCGGCAGCGGTAAATCCAGCCTAATAAACGACATCCTTGCCAAAGAACTCCAAGCCCGCCTGATGCGCGCCAGCGCCGTACCCGGTCGCCATGACGAAATAGAGGGCATCAAGCAACTCGACAAAGCGATTATTATCGACCAGTCGCCAATCGGCCGTACGCCTCGCTCCAACCCGGCCACATACACCGGGCTATTTACGCCCATCCGTGAGCTATTCGCCAGCACGCCAGAAGCCAAACTGCGCGGCTACCAGGCCGGACGTTTTAGTTTTAATGTTAAGGGCGGCCGGTGTGAGAACTGCGCCGGCGACGGCATCATCAAAATCGAGATGCACTTTTTGCCGGACGTATACGTGCCGTGCGAAGTGTGCCATGGCAAGCGCTACAACCGTGAAGCATTAGAGATCCATTACAAGGGCAAGACGATTAGCGATGTGCTCGAAATGACCTGCGAGCAGGCGTTGGAATTTTTTGGCAACATCCCTTCTATCGCCCGTAAGCTCGAAACCATGGTTGACGTCGGTTTGGGTTACATCGGCCTCGGCCAACCAGCCACAACATTGTCCGGCGGAGAAGCTCAACGTGTTAAGCTTGCTACCGAACTATCCAAGCGCCCGACCGGCCGCACACTGTACATTCTGGACGAGCCGACCACCGGCTTGCACATGGCCGATGTCGATAAACTTTTGCATGTCTTGCACGCACTTGTCGATACCGGCAACAGCATGGTTATCATTGAACACAACCTGGACGTCATAAAAAACGCCGACCATTTAATTGACATGGGTCCAGAAGGTGGCAGTGGCGGCGGCACCGTCATCGCAGAAGGCACACCAGAGCAAGTAGCCAAACACCCTGCCAGTCACACCGCCCAATTCCTCAAGCGAATGCTGTAGTGGCACAATTCCGCTTGCAGTTTAAATCGGTCAGAGCCATACGCGAGTCTTCAGAAGACATACCGTGCATTAAGCAGAAGGTCATGGCTATGGACGATCGGCTCAGTAATGCAGAAGCTTTAGGCTTTTTGTAATGCGAGCAAGTGGTTGCGAATACGCCCTTTTATTTGGCGGAGGTCATAGTTGGTCAGGCCATAGTTGATCGTTTTGCGGCTAACATCGTACATAAAATTGCGCACGTCGTTTGCGTCGAGGTCCAGCAAGTCACAGATATAAAACTTGTCGAGTTTGGCGCTTATGAGAGCTTTTGAATATTCGTCAATGTCGCCGTCGAACACAGGAACATGCAGCATCACGATCACTTTTTGCTTATACATGCCACACAGGATTTCGCGCGCCAAGGATTTATTAATAAACCCCTTACGACGAGGGGTTTCATTGCAAACTATCTGGCAATCGGCACTGCCGATATTCATGTATTCATCAAAGGCAAAATCGTACAAAGACCACTCCGGAAAGTCTTGGATGTCGAACGTCACGTTATGCGGTGTCGTGAGGTGTATGCTAAAAGGTAAGGTGCCAACTTGTTGCCTCAGAGTTTTTATTGTTTCGCTCGCTTCTGCTACCATAACTCTCCTAGATTGTGATGCTTTGTAGGCCATACGATACAGTCGATTTCTTATGGGGTCAAAAAACTACACATTGTATGTGTATATGAGTACCATGTGCGTATAGAGGAGAGGCGACGTATAAAACTCAAGACCTTCGCAACATCTCACGAGGCGTCAAACACTGTAACCCTAAGTGTACCCGCTCGGTATTGTAGTAGTCCAGGTACGCCGCCAGGCG
>DATDBJ010000031.1:0-6400 GCA_036524895.1 Saccharimonadales bacterium (SeqCode) | reverse complement strand
TGGGTGATTATTATTGCCTGTTGTTTGGCGATGTTTGGCGGAGTAATCTTGGCGCGGCACATGCAGCTGGATGATGCGCGGTGGCTGTGGCTGCTGGTGCCGTTTGCGGTTTTTAGCCTAAAGAGACATAACGCGGTTACTCTTTTGTTATTGGTGTTGTTATTTTTGGGTGTCGGTTGGTGGCGGGGTAGTGCGTACATGCAAAAGTTGGCGGTGCATGAGTCGTTGCATCATCAGAAGGTGATTTTGATCGGAAGGGCAATGGACGACGCGGTATACGGGCAGCGTTATCAGCTGGAATTTTCGCTCTCTGACGTGGAGGTGATGGCGCCGGAGCGTACGCCGCTAGTGGGTAGTTTGACTGTTCGTGGATTTGGCGAGGCTGTGGTGTACCGCGGCGATACCGTACGGGTGAGCGGCAGTTTGTATCCGACGCGCGGGAATAACCTGGGCGGCATTAGCTTTGCCGAGCTAAAAGTTTTGCAGCGTGACGGCTCGTGGCTTAACGAGCTGCGCCGCAAGTTTGCGGCCGGGATGCAGTCTGCCTTGCCTGAGCCGGTGGCATCATTCGGCTTGGGGCTCCTGATTGGGCAGCGCAGTACTTTGCCGGAAAGTACGTCTGAACAGTTGCGGCATGTTGGCCTCACGCACATTATTGCGGTGTCCGGCTATAATCTGACGATTATTGTCATGGCTTGCCGGCGGCTTTTGGCGAAACGCTCCAAGTTCCAGGCGACTGCTGCGTGCCTGGCGCTTATTAGCGTTTTCCTTCTGATCACCGGCTCCAGCCCGCCCATTGTGCGTGCCGCGGTGATCAGCCTGCTCGGCATCGGAGCGTGGTACTATGGCCGAAACGTCAAGCCATTGGTGCTCTTGCTGTTTGCGGCGGCGATCACGGTTATCGCCAATCCGATTTATCTATGGGGTAACGTTAGCTGGTATTTGTCGTTTTTGGCTTTCTTTGGCGTGTTAGTTTTGGCGCCGCTAATCACCAAGCGGATTTTTGGCGGCAAGGAGCCGAGCATGCTGGTGTCCATTTTGATAGAAAGTGTCTGCGCCAGCGTTGCGGTGCTGCCGTACATTTTGTTTATCTTTGGCGAAACGTCGCTTGTCAGCCTGCCAGCCAACTTGCTAGTGATCCCGTTTATTCCGTTTGCGATGCTGCTCTGTTTGTTCGCCGGACTCGCTGGTATGGCGCTGCCTGCGCTTGCAGGCTGGTTGGCCTGGCCGGCGAAGATGCTGATGACCTATATGCTCGACATCGCCAATCTGCTGAGCCGCGTGCCATATGCGTTTATCGAGAACATCGGCTTCCCGCTCGCCTATATGATTATTTCGTATGTAGGTATAGGGTTTACCTGTTTCATCCTCTGGCATAAGACAAGAGAAAATGGTACAATAACAGAGAAGATACAGGATTAAATAGGAGGCCAAAATCAATGTCTGGTCACTCTAAATGGTCTACAATCAAACGTGAAAAGGGCGCGAAAGACGCTGCTCGGGGCGCGGTATTTACCAAGCTAGGCAACGCCATAGCTATTGCTGCACGTGCCGGGACCGACCCAACCACTAACTTTGCTCTGCGCTTGGCTATGGACAAGGCGAGGGCCGCCAACATGCCGATGGCAAACATCGAGCGCGCCGTTCAGCGTGTGGCCGATAAAAACGCCGCACAGCTGCAGGAAATCACCTACGAAGGTTACGGTCCGGGCGGTGTGGCAATTTTGGTGGAAGTGGCCACCGACAACATCAATCGCACGTATCCAGAGGTGCGTTTGGCATTTTCTAAGCACGGTGGCAACATGGCCGAAAAGGGCGCCGTGGCGTTCCAGTTCGACCGCAAAGGCATGATCCGTGTAAAAGGCAGCGGCGATGATTTGCTCATGCAAGCTCTGGAGGCTGGCGCCGAGGACATGCAAGAAGAAGGCGAAGAGTCGGTGATTTACACCGAGCCGACTGAGCTCGCCAAAGTGCGGGATGCCCTTCGTGAGGCCGGCATAGAAATCCGCGAAGCCGAGCTGACATATGTACCCAATGCCACCGTTCCGGTAACCGACAAAGAAACCGCAGGCAAAATCCTACGACTCATGGACGCACTCGAAGACATCGACGAAGTAAGCGCCACCCACGTAAACTTCGACATTCCCGAAGAGCTGCTCAGTGCATAGCGTCGTTAAGGGCGACCGCACAGGGAACTGCTAACCATGAGAATTCTCGGAATTGATCCGGGCACCGGGATTTTGGGTTTTGGAGTTATTGATGCTGGCGGCCAGAAGATGCAGTTGGTGGACGCTGGCGTGATTCGCACTCCCGTGCACGAAGACGATGCGGTGCGGCTGGAAACGATTTACCAGGAATTGACGGATATCATCACGCAGACTAAACCACGCATCATGTCGGTGGAAAAGCTGTTTTTCGCCCGTAATGTCACCACAGCTATGACTGTCTCGCAAGCCCGAGGTGTTGTGCTTTTGTGTGCCCGTCTGGCTGGCCTTGAGATTTTTGAGTATACGCCGATGCAGATAAAACAGGCCATCACAGGCTACGGCAAAGCCGATAAAAAACAGATGCAAGAGATGGTTCGCGTATTGCTAAACCTAAAGGAAATCCCCAAGCCGGACGACGCCGCCGACGCCTTAGCCGCGGCAATTACGCATGCAAGCAGCAAATCTTATTAAGGTATAGCGCCGTTGTGTCATAATAGATGCATGATTGCGACGCTTACTGGGGTGGTGGCCGAAAAAACTGTGGACGACGTAGTGCTTGACGTAGGCGGTGTAGGGTATGGCCTTTTAGTCACAAATGAAGATTACACCCGCTTGGGCGCTGGCGACTTGGCCAAGCTCTACATTTATGAGCACATCCGCGAAAATTCTCACGATCTATTTGGCTTCATAAGCCTGGATACTAAGCAATTATTCGAGCAGCTTTTGGGGGTGAATGGCGTAGGCCCTAAAATGGCGCTGAGTGTCCTCAATACCGGCAGCAGCCAGGACGTACGCGCCGCCATCGCCAGCGGTGACGTAAAATCTATTCAAAAAGCCAACGGCGTCGGCAAGCGCGTGGCCGAGCGAATTGTAGTAGACCTAAAAGACAAAGTAGGTCTGGAAGGTGTAGATCTCAGCACCACCGGCCTACTGCAATCCGAAGCAGGCATGAACAGGGACGAAGCCGCTCAGGCTCTTATAGCATTGGGATATACTCCGCAAGACGCCGCTCAGGCACTGCACGACGTTGACCTAAGCCTTCCAACAGAGGATCGCATCAAGCAGGCGTTAAAGGCCAGACCGTAATGGCAGTTGAACGGGTTGTAAGTACGAGTACGGACGATGCCGACCAGCAAGAGCAAGAGCTTGAGAATACGCTGCGGCCGCATGATTTTGCAAATTACATCGGCCAGGAGCGGATTAAGCAGAATCTAAAGCTGGCGATTGCAGCGGCCAAAAAGCGCGGCGAGCCGCTGGACCATGTGCTTCTGTACGGGCCGCCAGGGCTGGGGAAGACAACGCTGGCGAGCGTTGTGGCTAACGAAATGGGTGCGCAAATTCGTATCACTAGCGGACCGGCCATCGAGAGGGCGGGTGATCTGGCGAGCTTGCTTACCAATCTGCAAGACGGCGACATTTTATTTATTGACGAAATTCATCGCCTCCATCGCACCGTCGAGGAAGTACTTTACTCCGCCATGGAGGATTTTAAGCTCGACATCATGCTGGGCAAAGGGCCGAGCGCCCGCAGTTTGCGGCTTGATCTGCCTAAGTTTACCTTAATTGGCGCCACTACCCGTACTGGCAACCTGGCCGCTCCGTTGCGCGACCGTTTTGGTATGCTCCATCGCCTGGAATTCTATAAGCCTGCGGAGATACAGCAAATTATTGAGCGCGCCGCCAGTATCTTAAATGTTAAAATAGCCGCCGACGCAGCCGAAGAATTATCCAAGCGCTCACGTCTGACGCCACGTATCGCCAATCGTTTACTAAAGCGCGTGCGTGATTACGCCGATGTTAATGGCGATGGGATTATCGATACGGCCATCAGCCACCGCGCGCTGCAATTGCTGGAGGTTGACGAGCTTGGTCTCGACCCGGCCGACCGTATGCTTTTGCTCGCTATCATCGACAGCTACAAAGGCGGCCCAGTAGGTGTGGAGACCTTAGCGGCGCTGACCGCCGAAGAGCGCAGCACTATCGAGGACTTTTACGAGCCGTACCTGATGCAAATTGGGCTGCTGGAACGTACTCCCCGCGGCCGCAAAGTTACGCACAAAGCGTATCGGCACCTAGGACGAACACCACAAGAGAGCAGTATAGACCAGGCAAGCTTGGTATAATTAATACTATATGGAACCGAACAACGCCCACCAACCAGAACAAGGCGGCTACACGCCGCAGCCCGTTGCTTACGATAAGGACGGCAATCCGCTGTACTCCCGGCCGCAATTTGTCCACCTTTCGCGCGCCGTGGAGCCTGTCGAGCAGCCTATTTCGCCCGAAGTCGTCAAGTTGCACGATGATGCTCGCAGGAAGTACCCACGCCTTAACTTGAGTAAGGGCGAATATATCATCAGCGCCGTAAAACGCCACCCTATCGGTTTGCTCAAAATTTGGAGCGTCGGCCTCGCACTCATCGTTGCCTTTATGGCTATGTATTATGTAATGTTTGCGGCGCCAACCGCCTCTAGTGACTTACAGGAATTATCAGGTATTGCTATGGCTGTCCTTGCCTTTATGCTAATGCTTGCCGCCGGCGGAACCATGGCAGCGACTCACGTATATAATTCAAATCGCTTTTACCTGACCAATGAGAGTGTCATTCAGGAAATACAGACCAGCTTGTTCTCTCGGCACGAGCAAACGGTGAGCTTGTCTAATATCGAGGACGCCAGCTACAAACAGGGCGGTGTGTTGCCTGTGCTGTTTAATTACGGCATGATCCGCCTCAGTACCGAAGGAGATGAGACTACTTACCGGTTTAGCTACGTTTCTAACCCCAAAAAGCAAATCGCTATCTTAAACAACGCTGTCGAAGCATTCAAGAATGGCCGGCCGGTTGGTCTGCCGAACGATGATTAGCGAAGGTGCCTCAATTACTATTGCTGTAGCTGGCCCTGACTATACTAGTTGAGGCTGGATTTCACGTATTTTTCGCCGCCCTCAAGTGTGGCGGTTAATGTATAGTGGGCGCAAGGTGTTTTGTCGTTGTCGCAGGGCGCGCCATCCGAGGCGGTAACTTGATAGCTGTAGCAGTTTGGTGCGGGTGCGCTGGCAACTGTTGGTTTATTGTCCGTTGTGCAGGCGGTGGTGTTTTTGTCCCAGCGCGGGTCGTCTATTGCGTCAGACTCCAGGCGCGGTAAGTTTTTGGTGCGCCACTCGCTGTCTTTTAGGTTTTCGAAAGTGGGATATTTGTCGGTTCCTGCGTAGTAGCTCTCTAATTGGCCCCGAATAGTATCGATCTCGGCCTGGCGGTCGTTGTTGCGGTTTTTGGCTTGTACGCCACTGGCGGTAAGAGCTACGAGGGCGGCCAGTATGCACAAAATGACGATCACGACCAAGAGTTCGATAATGGTAAAGCCGTTGGTGCGTGAATATTTCTTCATAGTACCTCTGATTATAGTTACCTGGGCGGCGTGGTCAAGTTTGGCCTGCCATTGCCTTGAGGACTTCTGTGGCTGTGGTTTGGCCGCGAAGAGCCTTTACCAGGCCGTCTAATCCCATAGGAATAAAGCCGTCTTTTAGCATGAGCGCTTGGACGCTGCCTGTGGACATGATCTCCCGGGCGAGCAATGCTTTTTGCAGGCCGTCGGTGTTTTTGAGGACCTCGGTAATGGCCGTCCGGCCTTTGTAGCCGGTGTGTTCGCAGGTGTCACAACCTGTCTCGCTGGGTTTCCAGAGGTGAGTGATTTGAGCGGGAGTGCTGTTGAGCTGCTTGACATCGCCAAATATTGAGGGTGCGGCAGATTTTTCCAGTTCATGTACCCGTTTGCGTGCGGCTGGTGTGGCTATGCCGAAGCTCTCTTCGAGTTGACCTCGTTCCTCGTCGCTTAAAGCGTAGCGCTCACGGCATTCGGGGCACAATTTTCGCACTAGCCGTTGGCCTACGCTCGCACGGAGGCTTGTCATAAGCAAGAACGGCTCCACTCCTGTATGGCGCAGGCGAAGCAGGGCGGCGATGCTACTCTCGGCGTGCAAACCGGCAAGCACAAGGTGACCTGTCGTGGCGGCGTGTACCGCTTGCTCGGCGGTCGGACCATCTGGTACGTTATCTATCATAATGATATTCGGATCTTGCTTAAGTGCAGCCTGCAGGCCTTCGTGTATTGACATGCCTCCGGACAGATATGTTTGGTTAACACCCGGCAAGCGGTGTTTGGCGCTGGTTTCTATGGTGGCTACACTGACAA
>DATDBJ010000030.1:0-5154 GCA_036524895.1 Saccharimonadales bacterium (SeqCode) | reverse complement strand
CCGGTAACGCCGATAACTTTAAGACCTTTGGCCGGAAATCCAAGACGCACGTTAGTCAGCACAGCCTCGCCAAGGTGCCCAATCGGCTCAATCTTCCGAAAAACCTGCCGTGGAATAATTTTTTTTATCAACGTTCGCATGACTAAAGTATAGGTCCTTAGCGCAGCAAAGCAAACCGCCAAACCTCAAGTAAAGCCAAGCACAACACTCCCGGCCCCTTAGACCTTTCTACGATTCGTCGTCTTTATGTGCGCCCAACTGATGTAGCCATGCTTCAAATGCGGCCGGAGACGGGACTATGAAACTGTCGATACCCCGAGCCTCCTGCCAGCTCATGCCTCCGCCCGGCTGGTATTTTAGTGCCTGTTGCGTAATTTGACGTTTTTGCGCCTCAGTTAGTTCGCCGTAGCCAAGCTCGCGTGGCTTCTTCACTGCTACCTCTTCCCAAATACTCCCCCCTGGAGGCAACTTTATGGTTCTTGATTGCGTGTCGGTATGCAGGGCTCCAGCGTATGTAGCCTCTGGGCTGCCTGGCCCGGATAGCGGGGACTCCAGTTGAACAAGGATAGGTGGCCGGGGAGCTTGAGTAGGTGCCTCGACGGCCACTGTCTTATGCTGCTTTGCTGGCGCTTCCGAATCGCCCTGATGAGGACTCGCCGGGATCAATGCAGACAAGACCAGCGTTGCCGCTGCAAGCACCTTACGAACACTGCCATGGCGTAAGACTGTCCGTTTGTCCCGCCTGCGCCTTGGCGGTATATCTAGCGCATCATTCGGAATCAGAGCTTCAAGATATGGCTCATCGACCGGTTTGATCTTGTCCCGGGGGGAGTCAGAGCCAGCCACCGTATCTGCATACGCCGCACCAGGAGAGGGCCGACCATCCTCTGGAGCAAATTGCACGACGCCTGGCGCAGTAGTAGATGCCGCGCCACCGCTATCGTGCGCAAGGTGGCTGCTGGTCATTTGGCTTACCCTTGCCGCGCTCTCCTCATTAAGCGCCGCCACGATTCTTTCATGAAGATCGAGCCTACCTTGGACTATGTTAGCCAACTGCCCTAAGTTAAACTTACTCGTGTCGCCTATAGCTAGGACCTGGCCGACCATAGCTCTATACTCACTGATCTCAAGAAGCTGCCCATAGGACACGGCCCGCTCATCCAGCACGTCTTTACCATCTAGGACCGTAAATAAAATGGATGCCCTCCCCAGATGCCCTATATCGCGGCTATCCAGCAGCCAACTCTGCGGACTGCCCATCGCACGCACTGTTGCGATATCCTGCGCGTCCTGGGAAAAAAATCGTTCGCCGCTCCTGAGAGAACCCGCTTCCACTTCAGGGCGCAAACATTCCGCAATATAGCATATTTCCCGCACCTGGAGAGGGTCGGTTACCAAACCATTACGTATGGCACCCGCCCAAGCACGCAGTGATGTAATAAAAGCCTGCTCGGGAGGAACAACAAGCCCACCGCCGAGCCCCGCCTGCAACTCAGGCGGGCATAGATGGTCTGGTAAAGGCGGAGGATAGACCAGATTAAGCTCCACTCGTTCATCGGGTGGCCGTTCAAGCGCAGCACCAATAGACTGCATAGCCATTCACCTCTCTGCTTTCTCTATACCACGTTACGTTTTGCTGGTGGTTGTAGAAAATTATCGTGCGCCAGGCAAAAACGCGCTGTAAGATTTTCCACAATTAGTTGGAGGTGTCGCCGTTATTTTTGTCGAGATCATTTTGGTCGGAGAAATATTGCAGGATTGCCAGCTTATGGGGCGTGTCGTGGTAAGTCTTTTGGGTGCCGTCCGAAAACTCCACAGTTATGGAGGTAATACCCCAATGTCCCGAATGGACATCTCCCCACATTTCTACTTTCGCGCCTTGCTTGCGGGCATCTTCTACCATGTCTAGGATGGTCGGTGTGGCATCTGCCGGGCTAGCCTGGTCGGCGACTGCGCCCCACTCATACGGCTGGTTGTCGTAATCTTCGGGCTTTAGGCTATCAATAAAAGACTGTGTAGGCTTCTCACTAGGCGTGGTGGCGGGCGATGTGGGCTTTGCCTGAGGCTTGCTGTGATCTTCGTTAGAAGCATGACCAAACACCCAGGCCGCCAGACCCAATAGTGCATAGCCGCCCAAAACCGTCGCAATTTGACGGCGGCGGCCCTTCTCCGGGTTGCGAAAATACAAACCAAGCGCTTTGCCCGCGCGGCGCCACTTATCAGTCAGCCGGCTCGCAAAGCTAACGGGCTCCGGCGGATGCTCTTCGAGTCCAGGCACTATATCTTCGCCAGATCTCGTCGTTTCGGTGGCAGCATCGGCCCGGACAGCGCCAGACACAACAGCCGGCTCTTCCGCAGGCGCCTCCTCAGCAACAGGCTCCTCCGCGATAGCTTCCTCTTCCTCCGCGACCGATACCGGCTCCTCTGCGGCCTCCTCAGATACAGTCTCTACCTCCTCAACCTCTGACGCACGGTGACTTCCTACATACGCTTCTGCCCTTGCTCGCTCTTCAGCAGTTTGGAACGGATCAAAATCCTGGACCTCCATCTGTGCCCAATATAAAGGCGGATTGTCATCTGGCGCTGCGCGCCTTGGCGCGTACGGCTGCACCACCTGCTCCGTTTCGCCAGTTACCGTTTCTCCCATTACGCCTCCCTTGTAATTGGGTAGCTCCTCGGTCTGCTCTCTGCGCGGTTCGACAGTAATTATTTTAATTGTAATTACAGATTGGTAACAGGGATGTAAGATTTTTTGGCGTTAGTTCATGGTATGCTAACAGAGATGAGAGTGCTTGGCATCGAGAGTAGTTGCGACGAAACAGCTGTGGGCATTGTTGAGGGTGGCCGCGGGCTTAAGCTCTTGAGTAATGTTGTAGCTAGTAGTATGAACCTGCACGCGCAATATGGCGGAGTTATACCCGAGATTGCGGCACGCAGCCATATTGAGGCGATCATGCCCACATTACAGCAAGCGCTCAATGATGCAGGCTGTACCTGGGACGACGTCGACGCTATTGCAGTGACGCAAGGCGCCGGACTTAACGGCAGCCTACTGATCGGCGTTTTGGCCGCGCGCACGCTGGCGATTGTCAAAAATAAGCCGCTGTACGCCGTTAATCATGTCGAGGGACATATTTACGCCAACTTCCTTACCAAGACTTCCCTGCCCAGCTACGCCATGCGCACCACCCAGCCGGAATTTCCGATGCTCGGCGTTATTGTAAGCGGCGGACACAGCCAGCTGGCTATCTGGCGCGATCATTTCGATTACACCTTGCTCGGCCAGACCCAGGATGACGCCATCGGCGAAGCATTTGATAAAGTAGCCAAAATTATCGGTCTCCCCTACCCTGGCGGCATCAACGTGTCGCGCAAGGCCGAAGAAGGCAATCCACTCGCCTTCCGCCTGCCAAAAGCGAAAATGGAGAGCAAATACGACTTTAGCTTCTCCGGCCTCAAAACAGCCGTTTTAAGACTCGCGCAGGAGCAAGTGGGGAAAGATTACTCCCTGCCCTCTTATGAACTTCCAGGGTTACTGAACGATGTCCAAAAGGCCGATATTGCCGCAAGCTTCCAACGCGTAGCGTGCGAAACAATCGTAGATAAAGCAGTCTCGGCCTACGAAGAATTTTCTCCAAAAAGCATCGTTGTCGGCGGTGGTGTTGCCGCTAACAGCGAACTGCGCCGGCAACTGGCAGAAAGACTCCCCTTGCCTATCGAATATCTAGACCTCAAGCTCTGCGGCGACAACGGCGCCATGATCGCAGCGCTGGGTTATTTCCATGCGGTACTGGGCCAACCGACTGCCAATCCGTACGCGCTTGAGATCCAGCCTAATCTCTCCATGTAAACTATAAAATTTTACAACATTTCAAGATAAAAATTTGTCTTGACTGGCGAGGCATTGAGGCCTATTCTTAAGGCGCAAAAACAAAAACGTCAGTGGGTACAGTTTGGGTTGCCGCCAAGCTAGCACTTTGCTCAATGCATACAAAAAGCGAACATACAAATCGGTTGTGGGGTTCTATTTGAGGTGAGCTTTCATGTGGAAAGTCTTATTTGCGTTGGACCCGCTTTTCACTTGAAATCTCATTTCTCTTTAGGGTTTTAACAGAGGTAGTAAATTACCATCTAAGGTGATATATTGTATTTGAACTACTAATCTAAATAGGGAACGACTATGAAGTTACCGAAGGTGTACGAGCCGTCTCAATTTGAGTCGGACATATACGCACTCTGGGAAAAATCCCAGGCTTTTCTGCCACGTAAAACGGGGGAAAGCTATTCGGTGGTCGTCCCTCCGCCAAACGCTAACGGCAACCTGCACCTTGGTCACGCTCTCACGCTGGGCTTAGAGGACATCTCTGTCCGCTACCACCGTATGAAGGGCGAGAGCGCCCTATTACTGCCGGGAGCCGACCACGCTGGCTTTGAATCGCAGGTTGTGTACGAAAAACAGCTCGCCAAAGAAGGGAAGAGCCGTTTCGACTTTACCCGCGAAGAGCTCTACTCACAGATATGGGACTTCGTAGCCCAAAACCGCAGCAATTTTGAAGCGCAAATCCGGCGAATCGGCGCAGGCGTTGACTGGTCGCGCCATACTTTTACCCTCGACGACAAAATCGTCCGCCGCGCCTACGGCACATTTAAGAAAATGTGGGACGAAAAACTCATCTACAGGGGTGAGCGCCTGGTAAATTATTGTACCTACCACCGCACTGGCTTTGCCGACATCGAGGTAGCCTACGAAGAAACCAAAACGCCGTTGTACTACATCCAGTATGGCCCTTTCACGCTTGCGACTACCCGGCCGGAGACCAAGTTTGGCGACACCGCCGTCGCTGTTCACCCGGACGACGCACGCTACAAAAAGTACGTAGGGAAGGTGATTGAGGTTGAAGGCGTAAACGGACCTTTCACGGTGCAAGTCATCGCAGACGAAATGGTAGACCCCAACTTCGGTACAGGCGTTGTAAAGATAACACCAGCGCACTCATTTGATGATTGGGAGGCGGCTCAGCGCCATAATCTCCCAAGCAAGCGCGTGATTAATCACGACGGCACAATGAACCACGAGGCCGGGCGCTTCGCGGGTATGACCGTCATGGAGGCGCGCAAGGCAGTCGTGGAGGCTCTCAAAGAGAAGGGCCTGCT
>DATDBJ010000029.1:0-2319 GCA_036524895.1 Saccharimonadales bacterium (SeqCode) | reverse complement strand
GTCTGCCCACTTACCGCGCTGCTTGATGCGGAAGTATGTAGCTAGCCCTACCGCTACTGCAAGCAGCGTAGCGCTGGCGTATACATAGTAAAGATATGCCGGTACGGCGCCGTCATACATGACTACGCCCGAGATGTTAGCGGTAGAGATAAGCCACGGCAGAAACACTCCCAAAATAGCGCCAAAAGCCAGCAGTCTCCTTAGACGTCGGCCGGAACCGAGGAGTTCAACAGAAGCGGCCAATAGACCTGCCAAAACTACCGATCCGAAGACTAACGCTAGAGTGGATATATCACTAACGCCACTCAACATGGCCAACGTCACAACAATGATACCGCCCCCGACTCCGAAGCCAGCCCAACGCAACTTGTTAACCCCGCGCGATAGCCACGCAGCATACTTCTTCTGCCATAGTGTAGCCGCCAACAAATAAGTTACCGCAAACGCCAACAAAAAACCGGCAATAATCCACGAGAGTCGCACGTCTGCCACATGGCGGGTTGCCGCTGCCAACACTTCATGTCCCGCCGCCTCGCTCGCTAGTGTATCTTTGGCGAGGTACTGGTTTGTCAGCTGCACAGTCTTCGAACCGCCAGCCACCACAGCCGCAGCAGCGACAGCTACGAGCAAAAGTCCCAAGCGTAAATTCCAGGCGCTCAAGCTATTCCTGCCTTCCCCTTCAGCCTTAGGCATTTGTTTGGTTACTTTTGATTTTTGAGTTGGCGCTTTCGCTACTTTTTCTGTCATACAAAAACTATATCACCTTACCGCACAGGAGCATACGGTATGTGACACATTCCCATGCCGGTTCTTTCAGTAAATTTTTGATGATAGGCTTCTGCCTTGTAAAAGACGTCTACCGGCTCTATCTGGGTTACGACCTGCCTGTCTTTATCTTTCTGCACTTTGTTGCGCACCTGGATTGCTGTCTTGCGCTGCTCTTGATCGAAGTAAAAAATGGCAGAACGGTAACTGTCTCCGATATCCGGCCCCTGCCGATTAAGCTGTGTCGGATCGTGCATGCGAAAAAATTGCTTTACTAGGGTTTCGTAGCCCGCTTCATCCGGGTCAAATTCGACAAGTACCGCCTCTGCGTGCCCAGTGGTGTGCGTGCACACCTCGTCATATGTTGGGTTTTCGGTGTGTCCACCAGTATAGCCTGCCGTGGTCTTAACTACTCCTGGCACTTGGTCGAAGTAATACTGCACCCCCCAAAAGCAACCAGCCGCAAATATCGCCCTCTCGGTTTTCATACCTACTATTATACTCGCACGCTCACACCTCCATGCTGCCGCGCGAATTCAAGGTCTTGCTCGATGAGCTGACCCCATGAGGTTATGCCACCTTCTTCAATCTGACGGAGCACCATCTCGCCAGAGTACAGTTTTATCGTGGCGATAAAGGTAATAAACAAATGCTCTGGAAGCAAGCCGTTCCCATAACCGACGATCTAAACTGGAAGCCGGACAAAAAAGATCTTTAAGCTTTTCATCTCTTTTACAACAATACCTTATCTGTTATAGTGAGGGTTATGTTGAGCTAATTCTTTTTATTCACCTGCCCCTCTTTTTTATACACCAAAGGATTAGCATGCTCTTAACTGCAGATATCGAACACAAATCCATTACCAACAAGCTGCTTTTTGACGGCCTGGCGGTCAATGTTGAAGATGGCGAGAAGATTGCCGTTATCGGCCGCAACGGCGTGGGCAAGACTACCCTCTTTCGCATCCTCACCAAAGAAGATAGCGATTACACAGGCCATGTGATTATACGCAAAGGTATTACCGTCGTAGCGACCCGCCAGGAGCACCACGATCTAGGCGGTCAAACTGTGGTGGAGTATATCCTGCAAAACCTGCCGGAGTATGCAGGGCTGCATCACATCATCGAAACGTACCCCGAAACCATGGGCGAACACATGGGCAAGATCGCCCGCTACAGCGAAGCGTTGGAGCGCTTTGCTACGCTCGACTACTACACAGTAGAAGACCGTATCCGCCGGAGCCTCGACGACTACCAGCTCGGCCACACTGCCGATCGCCCGATGAGCACACTGAGCGGCGGCCAAAAGCGATTCGTGGAATTAATACGCGTCGAGCACTCTAATGCCGACCTGGCACTCATCGACGAACCAACCAACCATATGGACTACGTCGCCAAAGAGGCATTTCTTAAATGGTTTAAGGGTGTCAAATACGCCGTAGTCGTCATCACTCACGACCGTGACCTCTTGCAGCACGTCGGTCGCATCATTGAAATAAAGGACTACAAAGCGTCCAACTTCCCCGGCAATTACGATGCATACCTGCGGCAAAAC
>DATDBJ010000028.1:0-2329 GCA_036524895.1 Saccharimonadales bacterium (SeqCode) | reverse complement strand
ATACCGAGCAGCTTGGTGTCCGTCTCATCAAACGGCGAATAATAGTGCCATGGCTCATCTTTAGCCGGGCTTTTACGCTTAATGGCGTCAGGGCCGTTTACGCCCTCAAAATGCAAAATGAGTTTACTGCTTGGAAACTTTGCATCGCTAACCAAGCTCCGTAGGCTGGCGCGCGACAGGCGGTTAATTTTTTGGTGTGCGCCGATCACGCCACCGGCAAACGGACGCATTGTGGTTCCAGAATACATAGAAGTTTTAGTTTAGATTAGTGACTGCACGGAGAGCTTTGACTCTCTCAAATAACTGCGGGTATTGTAGCAGATTTTCGCCTTTTTCGATAAAACTTAGCGCTGAGTTGCGAGCCGTAGCGATCAACTTCACATCTGTTAATTGCGCGACCCGCAGGTCAAGTGCGCCGTGCTGCATGGTGCCATAGATTGCGCCTGGCCCACGCAGCTCCAGGTCCAGCTCGGCTAAGCGAAAGCCGTCACTCATTCGCTCCAGCGCCTGCAAACGCTTTGGCGGGGCGGATGAGTCACTCATCATAAGGTAACAGTGTCCCTTGTGACTGCCACGCCCTACACGGCCGCGCAACTGGTGAATTTGCGCTAGGCCAAAGCGCTCGGCAGCTTCTATGAGCATAATCGAGGCGTTGGGTACATCCACACCCACCTCTATAACCGTTGTACTTACCAAAATGTCCAGCTTGCGAGTCACAAAATCTGCCATAATCGCATTCTTTTCGACAGGCTTCATCTTGCCATGCAGTAGGCCGACGCGCCAATTTTTAAAGTCTTTTTTACTGAATTGCTCGTAAATTTTTTCTGCGGAGTTGACTCTGTTGTTTGTTGTTTCGGTTATTAAAGGACAGACTACAAACATTTGGCGGCCGGCTTTTAGTTCCTGTTCGATCTCTTGGTTGAGCTGAGCGCGGGAGTTGGGTGAGGTTATTTGGGTTTCGATTGGCTGGCGGCCGGCAGGCTTGGCGTCGAGCACTGAGATGTCGAGCTCGCCATACAACGTAAGTGCCAGAGAACGTGGGATAGGCGTGGCTGTCAGGCTGAGCAGGTGCGGCATGTGGCCGGCTTTGGCCATGAGTTTTCGGCGCTGCTCAACGCCAAAGCGGTGCTGCTCGTCCACGACCACCAATCCGAGCTTGTGCATATCCACGCTTTCTTGAATGAGCGCATGGGTGCCAATAATGAATTGCGCTCGGCCCTCTTTAATTGCCTTGCGTGCCGCGTCTTTTTCTGCACTCTTCATACCGCCGACCAACAGCGCAACTTTATCGTGCATGTCCAGCGGACCGAGGAGGGAATAGATTGTTTCTGCATGCTGGCGCGCCAAAAGCTCCGTTGGGGCCATAAGCACCGCCTGATAGCCCTCGGCCATCGCCATAACTGCGGCCATCGCTGCTACTACGGTCTTGCCCGAGCCAACATCACCCTCTATCAACCGGTTCATGGGTTGCGTCTTTTGCATGTCTTGATAGATTTGCCAGACTACCTTGCGTTGAGCGTCGGTTAGTGTAAAAGGCAGGCTTTTTACAAACTTGCGCGCCAGTTGCTCATTAAACGGAATGCCTGCCGCGGTATCCTTCAGTAGCTCGTACTTGTTGAGCAAACTTGCCAAAGACAACTCAAACACTTCCTCAAAACCTATACGTCGCTTGGCTTCCTCCAGGTTTTTGGCGTCTTTCGGAAAATGCATCGCAAAAGCTGCATCTGCGCGCGGCATTAAACGCTGCTCTTCTAACAGCCACTGTGGAAGCGTCTCGTCTAAGGCGTGAATCAATGCCGTTGCTTCGCGTATGGCACGGCGGATCTGCTTGCTGGTTAACCCTTTCGTTTCGCGGTAAACAGGGAGGATACGAGCGGTATTTACCGGAAAATCACTCACCAGCTCTACGCTGGGGTTCATTATTGCGAAACGCTGGCGGCTTAGCTCATACTGGCCGGATATAAAGTACGCCTGTCCGGCCTTGAGGCTGTTCGCGCGGTATGGCTGATTAAACCACACCAAGCGTACGCTGTCGGTGTCGTCGCTAGCTATGGCTTCGGTGATATGCATACCACGGCGCACGTAGCGCCCCTTTGCTTGTTTGATTAAGGCCTCGATCGTTACTGGGCCGGGGCGCATGTATTTAATTGGAGTTACAGATGAGTAATCGTCGTAGCGCCTCGGGAAATCCTCGATCAAATCCTTCACGGTACACACGCCAAGTACAGCGTACTTTTTGGCGATTTCTTCGCCAACTCCTTTTATTTCTGTGATCGGACTGTCCCCTGTCATGCAGATAGCATAGCAGAGATTGTCATGCTAGTGGTCG
>DATDBJ010000027.1:0-15507 GCA_036524895.1 Saccharimonadales bacterium (SeqCode) | reverse complement strand
ATCAGCCGCGATCAAGTTACCTTCTGGGAAAACTTAAAAAGCGATGGTCAGATTGCCGGCCTCATCGCCCAATGGGTCAAAGAAAACCCTAATGGCCTGAAGTGTCAGACCACTACCAGCGACACAAGCGCAGGCAGCTAACAGCCTTAGTCACAAGAGACAAGGCAGGTTAGGTAGGCTACAATATACATAAACAATATGGACAAAAGCCGCCTACACCATCTATGGACATGGATCCGACCCGTTAAGACGTGGTATTTGTTTGTGGCGTTCGTCGCTGTGGCGGTTGTTCATGTCGCCGCTCTGCGGAGCAACTACACGCAGATGGCAACCCTAAGAAGCGCGGTTTACCAAGCCGACAAGGACGGTAGTAACATAGAGGGTGCTTTGCAGGAGTTACGGGCGTTTGTTAATGGCCATATGAACACTTCCCTGGACAGCGGTACCGGCATCTATCCGCCCGTTCACCTCAAATACACCTACGAGCGGCTAGTGAAGGCCGAGCAAGAGCGAGTGGACGCAATCAATTCCCAGGTGTACACGGATGCACAAAAACGCTGCGAAGAGTTGTATCCGGGCAGTTTTTCGGGCGGGCCTCGAGTTCCATGCATCGAACAATACGTCAAAGCCAACGGCGCGTCCACGCATAGTATCCCTGACGCCCAGTATAAATTCGACTTCGCCTCCCCCAGCTGGTCGCCCGATCTAGCCGGCTGGAGTCAAATCTTTGCCACCGCCCTACTGCTGCTCACCGTTGTGCGCCTTGCACTTGGCAAGTGGCTGAAGACCGTTACCAAGTAGCCATGCTACACTTAAGATTATGCACATCTACTTCTCCGGCATCGGTGGCGCAGGGCTAAGCTCACTGGCCCTTATGGCCAAACAGGCTGGGCTGAGCGTTACGGGCTCTGACAAGCAAGACAACCACAATCTGCACTACCTGCGGGAAATGGGCGTCAAAAATACGCACATTGGCCAGTCATGGGACCAAATAGCAGAAGTTCACGCCAAAAAACCTATCGATTGGCTAGTATATACATCCGCCCTCCCCATGGAGCAGCCTGATGCCGACGAGCTGCGATTTTGCCGCGAAAATAACATTAAAGCCACTAAGCGCGACGTTTTCTTAAACTACCTTCTTGAGAAGCAAGGCCTCAAAATGCTCGCCATTGCTGGCACGCACGGCAAAACCACCACGACGGCCATGGCCATATGGCTCTTTAAGCAACTCGGCACACCTATTAGTTATAGCGTGGCCGGGAACATCAACTTTGGCAAAACGGCGGAGCTGAATTCGGATAGTGAGTATTTCATTTACGAAGCCGACGAATTTGACCGCAACTTCTTGGCATTTCGCCCTCACCTCAGCATTATTACCGGTATTGACTGGGACCACCCGGATATATACCCTACGCGCGCCAGCTACTACCAGGCGTTTAGGGACTTCCTAGGTCAAAGCAATCAGGTGGTCATGTGGGACGGCGACGCCGAAAGGCTTGATCTCGAAGCATCTAAAAATCAACTCATACTAGACGACGAAGACGCGCAGATCGACGAGCGACTGCATCTGGCTGGCCATGTGAACAGGCTCGACGCCTGGCTGGTAGCCCATGCGGCGCACCAGATCACCGGCAAGCCCCTGGACGAACTCTTGCCTCACCTGGATACATTTCCTGGTGTTGGCCGCCGGTTCGAGCAAATCATACCCAATCTGATAACAGATTATGCGCATACTGCGGCCAAGATCCGCGGTGCACTGCAGGCTGCGTCAGAGGTGGCGGGCGACGAGGTGATAGTAGTGTATGAGGGTCTGCACAATACCCGCCAACACTTCATGAAACAAGACCTCAAGCACTTGTTTGACGGCATTAAAAAACTCTACATTGTGCCTAGCTATCTAGCTCGCGAAGACCCGAACCTGCCGCTGCTTTCGCCCAAAAACCTAAAAGAACTCTTAAATCCAGTCACCCAAGCTCGTACCGAACCCGCCGAGCTCAATGGCGCGCTGCGCGAGAATATTCAAAAACACCTTGATTCTGGCGAGCTGGTGCTGTGTATTACCGCTGGCGGTGGCGGCAGTCTGGACGAATGGCTCCGCCAAAACTTTAGCCGTTAGTTTTAAGCCAACGCGGCAATAAAATAAATGATCAGCAGCACGGCGATGGCTGTCCAGAACCAAGGACTGGCTACTGTTGCCACGACCTGGTTGCGAGGCTTGGGCAGGCGATGCTGTATGTCAACCTCTTGCTGCTGGTCAGCCAACGCCGTTTGCTGAGCCCTGGACTGATCGGACATAACTGGCGGCAGAAAGATAGAGTCATCGTCAGCTGCCGCAGTGCGGGCGGTGTCCGTAGAAAAAGCGCCGCCAGCGCCCAAAGAAGCAAACACATCATCGCTCAGTTGCTCGCGCTTCTGATCACGCTTAAACGCCTCACCGTACTGGATGGCGTCGTACACGACACGTTTGTACTGATCTACAACAACACTGTAACCTCCGGAACTGCGCTCAATACGCCAGCCCGGTTGTAGGACAATTTCGTTTCCTTCTTTGTCGAATATTTGGTCTTCCGCGCTAATTTTGACAGGATGTAAGGTTTCTGGCGCAGGCTCGCCGTCCGGCTTCTCAAAGTGCCGCTGCGGCTGGCTTCTGCCGAGTTGCTCTTTTTGCAGGTAGGCAATTTGTTCGTCGCGCTTGTCGATTTCTTTTTGCGTGGCTTTCTCATGACGCTCGAGTTTACGTTTGGCCAGGTAAGCTTTGAGTACGTATCCAGTCAGGAATCCAGCCACCAAGCCGCGCCGCAAACCACGCTTCTCTGCTACATATTCCGCGTCATCTATCGCCGCTTTGTGCTGCTCGGCAGTAATCACCGGACTTGGGGTGGAATTCCAGTTTGGAGAAAACATAAAGCTATCATGTACAGGAGACGACGGTTCTTCAGGGCGACCAAAGGAGGCCGACTCGGAGGATGGATCAGCGGGAGGACGGGGCGGCATGCCGCCGCCAGCTGACGCGGAGGCGTGTGCTGCAGGCGAGTCTTGGTCTTCTTGGCCATCGCTATGTGCAAATTCGCGCCCCTCCTCTGCTGGTGGGCGATGAACATACAAAACCGTCGAGTCGTCGTGTTCGTCTGGCTCACCAGCCTCATCGCCTGGCCGGGTTTCGGCAACTTGCTCCTCAAGCGTCAAGGGGTCAACGCTATCTTCTGTGATAGAATCGTCCGGCCGAGACACCTCTTCCGTTAAGACATGAGCTTCTGAGGAATCTGTAATCTGCTCGCCACCTGTATCCGTGTCGGCTTTTTGATCTACCGACTGCTCGGGTTTGCCTTGAGTTTTTTTGTCAGTGCCCTCGTCTTCCTCGTCGTCAACCTCTTCATCTTCTTCGGCCTTATTTTTAGGTGGAGCGGCATCAATTCGCTCAAGCAGTATCGGCACGCGAGGCGCAGGGGCAGTCCTCTCCGCAGACCACCTTGGCACTAACGGAGGGCGCGGCCAACTTCTATCACTCCTTTGAGAGCTATCGTCCTCATCGGGCTCGTTGTCGTCAGTACGCTTAGCGGATTCAATATTTGCAGCCATAAAAATTACATTCTACTCTTTGTATTATACCGTGAACGAGCGTGCAAGAAGATTATTTGAGAATTACCCTGCCCGTTTCGTCTATTACCGCCGCGCCTTCGCGCACAACCTCTAAACGGTCGCCTACGAATCTTACTATTGTTGACGACAGGCAGCCCGATAAATCACCGCCGTCAACGTAAAAGTCAACATGCTCACCAAAGTAGGCCTGAGCTTCTGAAATACTAGTTGCCGGCGGCTTGCCCGGATGGTTGGCGCTGCTCGTGAGAAGCGGGCCTGTTTTTTCTAAAAACTCGCGAATCTCGTCTTGCGCCGGTATGCGTACAGCCAAGCTGCCCAACCCTTGATCTAAGTGATGCAGCTTCTGTGACGTAGGAACAATTACGCTGAGGGGGTTTGGCCACAGGCGTTCCGCCTTCTGTAGCAACTGCGGGTCTAAGCCCAGAGTTATAAGCTGCCCTACATCGGCAGCTACAAGTGTGCCGGGCTTGCGCTCGCGCTGTTTTAGCTCGTACAGGCGTGCTACAGCCTCTTCGCTACCCGCCGACGCAGCCAAGCCGTACACAGTATCCGTCGGAATCACGCCTACATAACCTTGTTTTAAAAATTCAGCTAGTCGCAGGTCGCGTATTGATGATAATACAAGCATGGTGCTGCTTTATTTAGGTCGTTTGGGAAGTAATATACACGACAACCGCCAGCACCGAGAGCACCAACATTGCAAACACTGTTACGGTAATGAGGGCGACTGGCGTGTTAGATGCAGTTGGTGCGGGAGTGTCGGATTTTTTGGCGGTCGAGCGGCGAGCAGACGCTGACAACGGAGCACTAGCGGCCGGTTGAGACGCAAACGGAGCCGAACGAACCGGTGCGGTCGCCGCAGACGCAACCTTGGGCGTAGCCATACTTGGCCGGGCAAATGGATTTGCCGCAAGCGCCGCACTTCTAGGAGCGGCCACGTCCATAACTGGCTTACTTGTAGTAGGTTGCATAAGTCGTTGGCAGTAATTATATCATGCAATGGTCTTTTATTAATCAAAATTTAAGACTCGCTATAGCCTGACCGCGCGTACTTTCCGACACCTCCGCACGAAGAATGTGCTATTCTCAAGCACATTCTGGGCCCAGGACTGTGCCCGGAAAGTGCGCGCGGTCAGGGCTATTGAGCTTGCGCAAAACCGTAACTGAGCGCGACGTCGGCTATCTTATGGGGCGTACCGCCAGCCAAGCTTACTGCGTAATCGGCTATTTCTGCACCGTTGGCTATGCGGTATATTGCCGCCGTATCGCCCAACCACTGCACCGGATAAGCCAGACCACCTTGAGTCTCGACGACCGTCTCTTTACTAGAAGCAACGTCGTAGCTCGTCAAAGTGCCCTGATTAATCCATAGGCTTTTTGTGCGGCCGGAGTTATCAATATACATACGGTTTGCCAGGCTGCCGGGCGAGTCGACTTGGCTCTTTGATCCATTGGCGACATCATATGTGTACCAAATGCCCTCGGCCGTCTGCACGCTAAAGGTATTGTATGTCGAGCGTAGCACCGTCGAGATTTCCGTTTCAAATATGCGTTGCTTGCCACTACCGTCCGGGCTAATCCTAAAAAGCCCTACCTGCACTGAGGGATTCGTCGCGTCCGCCGCTACCGCATAGTAAACGATACTTTGCGCGGACATCACCGTACTCAGCCGGTTGGCCGCAGCCAACTGCAGACGGGTATTGTCGGCATAATTGTAGGACACTACCGTGTAGCGATTGCCTGCAGTGCTGTCAGATGACGCCTGTTGGAATATCAAGCGCTGGCCGATCCAGTCTATGAGCTGAATTTGGGAAGACTCGGCAATCGTAACCTTGGCCCCGCTCTCTATATTAATAAGCGTCAGGGTGCTCAATAAGAAACCATCGCTGTCCCGCCTGTTTTCGCGGGTCGAGACCAAAGCGGCGCGGCTGCCGTCCGGACTAACTACCAGCGTGATATTTCCATTTTCCGCACCCGTTCCAGGCAGCAATACCTCACGGTTCTTGCCGTCTAGATCAGTCTTATACACATCATATTTACCGTTTTGCTTTGTAGCAAATGCTGTTTTGCGCGATGGTACCATTACTGCCTTTGCCAGCTTCTTGGGATCTTCATTGAGCGTGACCTTCTCCGTTCGGTAGCCCGGCTTGCTCAAACTGACGCCGTCTGAGGAGGCTACCGTACTCTCTAATGTGAGCGTGATTTTACCTTTTTTGTCCGAGATAGCTGTAACGGTGCCGTTGGTAGCCTCTACCCCCTCTAGCGACTGGTCCGACAAATAGTCGCGCACCTCAATGACGTATTGCACGCCGGTGGCCTTAAGCGCGAAACTCCCTAAAGGGTTGCTGCCCCAACCAATTGTAATGTTGCGCGTGATCTCATCGAACCCAACCTGCGATACGGACAACTCAGCCGGACCGAGCATAAGGTTTGTAAACTTGGCCTTGCCGTCACTATCGGTGTTAGCACTTTGGTCGCCAATGGTGACATGCACACCTTTTAATGGCAACTGAGTAGTACTATCCACTACTACAACAGAGGCGCTACTACGCACATTGGCGTGGTTGAGAGCCCAGTAGCGAGTTTTTGGCATTGTAAACAAAACCGCCGCCCCGCAAAGAAACAGAAACAGCAGCGTAAGGCGCAGTAACTTGCTACGCCAAAAACGGCTAGAAGCGCTGCCCCCCGCCTTAAACTTGACCCCGCCTCGCATAGACCCGGCATCCTGCACAGCCAATAGCTCGTCACCTTCTTTTGCCACTATCTCATTAATAGCCTGCTCGGTCTTTTCGTCGTCGTAGGAAGTCGAGTCTTCGTCTTCTTCCTTTGCCTGCTTAGCAGATTCTGGAGTTGAATTGACTGGCACAGATTCGTTCTCTACATCATTGGCCACAGGCTTCGGATCAGGGTCCAGGCTAGGGCCCAAGGGCGGAACGCCGCTTCCAGCCCCATTCTCTTTGGCACCCGCCCCGGCAACCTCCTGAAGTTGCCGTTCCTCATCTTTATCTTTTTTATTTTGCTCAGGCATATGCTACTAGCATACCAGACTAATTAAGGGCATAATACACGGTAATTATGATGATTACAGGAGACGACACAACCAAACAGGCCGCCAGCTATTTAGCGGAGCATGACTCGGCGCTAAAACCGGTTATTGAGAACGTTGGCCTGTGCACTATCCGTCCGCACAAGAATTACTACCAGGAGCTCGTGGAGAGCATTATTAGTCAGCAACTAAGCGTCAAGGCGGCAGCGACTATTTTTAAACGGTTCAAGGATTTGTTTGGTGGCGGCTTCCCTGCGCCGGAAGAAATTTTGGCCAAGAGTATCGACGAGTTGCGCTCCGTTGGATTGTCCCGCGGCAAAGCCATGTACGTGCGCGACCTGGCACAGCACGTTTTAGACGGCAAAGTTCGATTTGACCATCTGGACTCTCTGAGCAACGAAGAAATTATCCGGGAACTGACCGCCGTGAAAGGCATTGGCGAATGGACGGCTCATATGTTTATGATGTTCTGTATGGGCCGTATGGATGTCCTGGCGCACGGTGACCTGGGCATTAAAAACGGTATTCAGAAGCTATATAGCCTGGATCATCAGCCGTCCGCCCAAGAAGTGGCGGCAGTTGCAGCAAAAAACAACTGGCATCCGTATGAATCAATAGCCTGCTGGTATGTCTGGAAGTCTCTGGACAACGCTCCCAAATCCTAGCACAAAACCTTATTGTGCTCTATGTGAGATTGTTGCGTTATCTGCGTACCCGGCAGCAAACTGCCCTTCATTGTGCCACTCCTTTTGTCTGGCCTCATACACCACTACACTATGGCCTTCAAGCCATACAGCAATTTCAGGAATGTCCAGACGATCGGTGGCCACCTTCACGGCAAAATCTTCTAATTCTTTAGGCGCAGCAGTCAAACGGCAGCCATTATGCAGTAAGAATACGCCACATACCGTTACTGCAGTTCGCTTGTTTCCGTCGACGAAAGGATGGTCTGTTGCTATATTCCGCATATACACCGCCGCCTTCTCGAAGAGAGTTTTATATTGCTCCTCGCCGGAAACTATCCGCCGAGACGCTTGCTCTATGGAAAACAGACGCCCTTCATCGCGCACGCCGTGGGATCCGCCGAAGTCTTTAATGGCCTGGAAATGCAGGCGCAAAACCTCTTCGATGCTGAGATAGAGAATCATCTGTCTGCAAGATTTTTTAATGTCGAACTATACTGGCCGACAAACTCCTGATATTCGTTCATCAGTTTGTCGTGCGGCTTCTTGATAGGCTCAATGGTAACTCTAACTTCGTCGCCATAAGTAATGTCATCACGCCGCATCTCTTTCGCGGGGATAGTGACCGCGCCGCTAGTGCCTACTTTTATGACTTTTTGGATGCTTTGAATCATGAAAACATTATAACAAAATTATAATGTTTTATCTATGGGGCCAGGCGGTTGATGTCGCGAGGGAAGAGGATTGCTTCTTTTACGTTGCCTAGGCCGATTACCTTTTCTGTGAGGCGGTCGATGCCGAACCCGCAGCCGCCGTGGGGCGGAAGGCCGTGTTTCATGGCGGTTAGGAAATGGCTGAAGCCCGGGTCGTCCGGATTAATGCCCGCGGCCTTGATTTGCTCTACCAGCTTTTCGTGGCGGTGCTCACGTTGCGGCACGGTTGATATCTCGATGCCGCGGAAGAGCAGGTCGGCAGACTTAGCGGTGTCATCGTCGTTGGCCATGTGGTAAAACTTCATTTTGCTCTTGGGCAGGCCGGTGGCAAAGACAGCTTCGCAGCCGTGCTTCTTCTTGGCGTATTCGCAGATCCACTTTTCTTCTTCCGGTGTTAGGTCGATTTCTTTAGAAGTATCTTTGCCGGTTTCTTCAGTGAAGAGCTGGTGGATTTCGGCCATGGTGTAGCGCGGGAATTCGGGCTTGAGCACCAATTCCGGAGCGTTTAGGCTCTTGAGGTCATCGCCATGCTCTTCGTAAATCCGGGTAAGTACGCTGTAGAGCATGTTCTGAACCATGGTCAAAACGTCGTTGTGGTCTTTAATGAACCCCATTTCAATGTCGAGCATGGTCACTTCGGAGACGTGGCGGGTGGTAGCGCTTAGCTCGGCGCGGAAGGCCGGGGCGATCTCGAAGACACGCTCGAAGACGCCAACCATAATTTGCTTGTACAGCTGCGGGCTTTGCGCCAAAGTTGCCTCACGGCCAAAGTAGTCAAGCTTGAAAACCTCTGCCCCACCCTCGGCCGCGCCAGCAACCAGCTTGGGAGTATTGATCTCTGTAAAGTCCTGGCTGTAGAGGAATTCACGGATATAGCGCAGCAATTCGCTCCGGATCTTGAAAATCTTCGTTTCTTGCAGGTTGCGCAGACCGATGACGCGATGGTCGAATAGTGTATCCAGGTTTTCGGACTTGTGACTCAGTGGCTTGTCGATTTCGATTGGCGGCTCTTCGGTAACCGGCACCATGATGGCAAGGCGAGCGTCGTGAAGCTCCACACCACCTGGGGCGCGAGGCTCTTCTTTAACCGTAGCCTCTACTTCTAACACGGTGCCGATTTGCAGGCCGCGTAGTTTCTCTACTTCGTCTTTGTCTTTAATAACGACTTGCACTACGCCGCCGCGGTCGCGGATGTTGATAAAAGTAAGGCCGCCGAGCAAGCGCTTTTTGTGCAGCCAGCCCTGAACTGTTACTTTTTTGCCGGTGTGGTCTTTTAGTTCTCTTGTTAAAACACGCATGGGATCTCCTCGATAGGTTGGTTAGCGGCTAAACGGGGTCGCTTATCACGAGCTACTTGCACCTACAAGTAGTCGCCGACCCGGAGATTCATATTTGCCTTGCCGCTTTTGATCATCGTTCTGATTCTATCACCTCTGTTGCTCCAGGGAAAGGGCCCTGCTCTTCCATGATCGTTTCTGTTGCCAATTCTGGTGCTTTGGGCTTATAGGCGGCCACTGTGGCGCGATTTTCAAAATCATCGAAGTCTTCGTCCGTCTGCTCACCGACCAACTGCAGGAGCAAATGGCTGAGAGTTATAACTCCTACCGGCTCCTCAAAGGGATTGACAACAACCACCATGAATTGTCCGGTTCGAGCAAAAGCCTGTAGCACCTGGCGTAACGAGAAATCTTCGTGCACAAAACAAAGACGCGCATGCATGAGCTGGCGTACCTGTCCGCCCTCTTTGGCGGCTACGGCATCGCGCAAAAATAACGTGCCGACGACACGGTCGGGAGTTCCCTCGTACACCAAAAAACTGGTTTGCTTGCTCTCGTGCAACTCGCCCAAAAGTACAGGACCGATGTGGTCGGTAACACTAACCAGCTTAACCCGCGCCATCGGCAGCACGATATCAGCGGCCTGGCGGTCGTCAAAGCGGGCAGCGCGCGCCAGAAGTTCTAGGTCGTGCCTGGCGATACGGTTATCGGGCTGGTCTTTTTGCTGTTCTATTAGATCAAGCAGATCCTCTTTTTCATACAAGCCACTGTGAGCGGCGTGGGAACGGTAGTGGTTGACCGCGCGGGCAGTCATGTCAAACGGCGTGTGCAAATAAGCCAACAGCCAATTGAGCGCTGGCGCGATTTTTATGGCGAAATGCGCGCTTCTCACGGTAAGGCGCAGCGACTGTAGTAATACCACAGCGGCAACACTCGACCCGATAATGGCAAAAGCCACCATCGGCGACGCATTGTACAGCGCCAACAAAAAGCCGCCCGTCAAACCAAGGCAAAATATAACCCACAGGAGTAAACGCATGCTGGCGCCGTATGCGACCGGACGATATAAATCCTCTGCCAGATGATCGCCTCGTGCTGCAAGGCGCTTTAACTCTTTGGCGGGAACGGTGCTGTAAAAACGCTGGAGGGCCAACGCAATAAGGCCCAAAATTATAAGTACAATTCCGGCTGTAACTGTAATCACTATTCCCATAGTACGCTATGTAGTGGCATATTTTCAAAGGCCTATTTTGTAGCGGCCAGCCCCTACAGGTTGTATACTGGTTTTATGAACAAGACATTCTGGGCGATTATCGCCGTCATTGTAGTGATTTTTGGTGGAATTATTGTATTTAACAAGAATGACGCTAACGCGCCGTCCGGCAATGCCAAGCCGACCAATCATATTATTGGAGAGGGAAAATCGGGCGTGACGCTCGTTGAGTACGGCGACTTTGAGTGTTCGGCCTGCGGACAATATTACCCTATCGTTGAACAGGTAAAGGAAAAGTACAGGGATCAGATCTTCTTCCAATTCCGCAACCTGCCTTTGCTGCAAGTCCACCCAAATGCTTTTGCCGCGTCGCGCGCCGCAGAAGCCGCCGACAAGCAGGGAAAATTCTGGGATATGTATAATCTGCTCTACCAAAACCAGGTCTCCTGGGCCGGCAGCGACGCCGCCTCTAAGACGTTTGAACAGTATGCGACGCAGCTCGGCTTGAACCTTGAGAAATTCAAGAGCGACGCCGCCAGCTCAGAAGTAAACGCCGTCATCAACGCCGATATTGCAGAATTCAAAAAGACCAAGGAAATTATGTCTACGCCTACATTCTTTTTGGACGGCAAAAGGATCAAGGCTGCCAGCCTGGAAGAATTCAGCAAGCTGATAGACGAAGCTATTGCCGCAAAGAGCAAACAGCAATAGGTTTTAAGCGAACAAACCGGCCCCTGAAGTTTCTCGGCACTGTCCTGAGCTCAGGATGTGCTTAGATAGCACATCCTCCGTGCGGAGGTGCCGAGAAACTTCAGGGGCCGGTTTACGCCCTCTCTTTAATAGTTGAGAAACTCGCGCCAAGCAGGGCGGCGCACCACCACAGGTACGCGCGACGGCCTGGACGCAATAACCTTCACCTTAACTGACATTTTTACTCCCTAAATAGAACCGAAGATCAAAAAGAACTCCAGATTCTACCTCTCACATTTGTTTTAATTGAACGTTTTTGTCTCTTTGCAATATGGTATATCGCTAGATGGTACCCTACATAATAGCAGCCGCGCTTATGCTTGTCAACAAACCAACACCTAAAGACTGTAATCTTTATGCCCTTTACAAGTACAACAAGTGATGCGCTTCTTTTTTTCTTCAGGAAAATAGTCAATGTACGCGTCTACTCCATCTCTGCTGCATAGTGGACAATGTACGCAGCGCATCCATTCCCGTTTTGACCCCTTTTTCTCTTTGAATTTGGCTTTCTCATTTTTTGAAGGTTTGTTTTCCTTGTTGCCTTCGCTACTACCTCCATCAGCGCGGGTGCTTTTGCGGAAGTTTCCTGAGCCTCCGCCAGGACAACCCCCTTTCACTTCCACATTTTGACTAGCCGCTAAACGCGTGTTCTCTGACTCCAATTCAGCAATCTTCCTTGGGTCACCACCGTGGTTAAGGATGTGCTGGATTGCCATCATATTGGCATTTATCTGCTTGGCTATGGTGGAGTCCATCTGTTTGGTCACTCTCTCGTTGCCTACGGCTGCGGCAGCCTGCGCCCAAAAGGTATTTTGTCGGGCCTCTTCTAGACGGACCGCAAGTCGCCGGGTCATATGCAAACTGCCATCTTCCCTACGATGAGAGGAGATGAGGGCTAGATCGTCATCCGTCCATTCGTCTTTTAGGTCATCTATAAACTTCTCGATTGCAGGGGTCGCCGCTTCGTCATAGAGGCTGTCCGCGAGGTCAATCTCAAAGCTAAGCCACATATTGCTGATGTTGCCGGCAACTTGACGCATGAGTTGCTGATTGTCCCGATACAGGGGCAGTGCCTGCATCACCTTCTTTCTTGCTTGGGGTTCGGATATAAAACGGACAACCTCATCCAGAATCGTAACTACACCTTCAGGCAATCTGCTCATCGGCAGATCGAGTTCAGCAAACGTCTTCATTACCGAAAGCGCAGACTCTGGATCGTCTACTTTAATCGACTTACCGAAAATGTTGTCCGGCGACGCCAGCATATCTACCCAGGCTTTAAGCGGTATGTCTCGCACCAATATCGACTGCATGATTTTTCCCCGCACATTGCCAACCTCATCGCTATCAATCCAATGTATTCGAAGCATGTCATCATCCGCTAGATGTTCGGCTTCAGCAACATCTTTTGGCGCATCCTTTGGTGACATGCGGGGAGAGATGAAGACTTTTACTATCCCTGGAATCAATCCACTCACATCCAAGGCCTCGGCAATCTCGACGACTACACGCTCCTTGGCGGCAGGGTGCTCATGGTATCTAAGTCCACTAGCGGCAACTTGCGGGCCAGTTTGGTCTATCCACCAGTAACTGCCATTCCGATACTCCTGGTATGTGGTCGAAACAGCGTAAGGCATACTCGGCTCCACAACCCTTGGCTCTAGGTTCTTTTTGGTGTCGGCGAGTACCTGGGGATCATGGGAGCCATCCTCTTTGCGCAAACGGTTAAGGTTATCGACCTCTGTAAGTGCACGCTCGGGCATTGGTATTGCCTCGCGGCCAGACTGGGCAAGCAATAGACGACCAACCTCCCTGGCTACCGTCCAGCGATTGATGATACCCGTCTCTCCAGGGACGGGTATCATCGGACGCTCAATTGTTTGTGTTGACATAAAAAACCTGCTCGGGTTGTCCAGAGCAGGTTTTTTGGCAAAGTAGCCCTTGGGTTCCTGCTCGGGAACTTTTGGTTAGGATGCTGTATCGGACTTCGCCAATAAGAGGCGTTACCGTTGCGGCACAGTGTTGGATTTTCACCAACTTCCAGCATTTTCTTGTTAATTGTTTAAATCATAGCACGTGCAAACGCTACATGCATGGTGTGGTTTTGCCAACGAAACACTACTTATTCTGTCGAAGCTATTCGCTGCTTGAGGACAGTTAGCCGCGGCATAAAGCTCTGCGCCGCGCCTTCCAAACCCAACACTTTAAGTGCTCCAACTAAAACGTATAAGTGATCTAAATGATTTTCTACCAGATCGGCAGCCCGTTCGCGCTCTGCAAAATAGTGTTCAATTTTTTCTACCAACCACTTTTCTTCGCCAGGTTTAATAATGTTGGTCGCTACTTTTGGCGGCTCAGCAGGCGCCACCACCTCGAGAGAGCGGGCGGAGTGGTCGCGTTTACGCAAGTGCCCACGGCGGATCAAATTGTTAATATGAAGCGCTACGGTAGCAACAGAGGTGTAGTTGAGCCCCGTCATGACTTCGCGGTAGCTAGGACTATATCCATGCTCACCGATGAATTGCTCGATAAAAGTCAAAAGCTCCCGCTGCTTTTTCGTTGGTCGCACCGTTTCGCTCATATACCCCCTCTAAACTCTCACTAAATAAAAACCGACACCTCTATGCGCATCCTCGGTAACGAGTCGCGCACGATGCATCGGTAAGAATCAGCTATCTTCATTGCCTGTATTTTTTAGTATAGCAGGAACTAAACATATGCCGGCTAGCCCCCACCAAAGCAAACTTAAAGTATCATCCATCCAAGCATGGGATAGTACATTCACGATACTTACACCTATTAAACTGGCGAGGAGTGAGGCGCCTAGTAATTCGCGCTTCCTCAAGAATAGCTCACGACCTACTGTCATAACAACGGCCGCCAGCAAACCAACCCCCAACCAGCCAACCTCCTGACCAATCTGAAGATAGTAATTCTCAGAGATCCGCACGCCGCCATTTGTATTGTAAACAGAAGCTGGACCAGCCGTACCCGGACCTCGCCCGAGTGGCTCGGAAGCGACATCCCTAACGCCTGCAAGCATAGCCTTGGCCCGCTCTTCATTAGAGCTACTTGGCGATAAAGAGTGTTCGTTGGTATGGAATAGGATGTTTTGCACCTGGTCATTTTGCCGCAACACAAGAGTCGCCGCACCGCCAAACACCACTAGTGCAACCATAGCGATGTACAGGAGACGCTTGGCATGTGCGCCGCGAACTATCAACAAACCTAACATGCCGAGTGCAAAAGCTGCGCCAATATATGCACTGCGCGAGTAGGTATACGCCAATACTACTATTGAGCCGGCCAACAGGGCTCCAAAAGCCCAACGCAGCATAACGCTGTTCTTTCGCCCCAGCAGAACGGCCGCGGCGCCAATAATCACCAGAATGAGATAGGCGCCAAGCGGATTCGGTCCGCGCAGCGTTGACTGCACCCTTATATAACCCTGCTTTTGGTCGACCGTCTGGTAAGCAGGTATAGTATCCGGCCCGTATCCTATATGGCTCAGTATATCGCTCGGCAATACAAAAGCTTGCAATAGCCCAAATCCAACCACCAACGCTGCCGGTACAAATAAAATCTTGCGCCAGTTAAGCGCAAGCCACGGAACTTTAGCTGCAATAAGAACGCAAGCCAAAAAGAACCATACGAACCGTAGATTCGCTACAAGTCCATACAACATAGCCTGTATGCTCACCCTCTCAACAGCAAGAGCGGTAAAACCTAGAATTATATGCAGACCGATATAAGCTGCAATCAGCCAAAACACTGGCCATGCACGCAACCGCCGCCACAGTAGCTTGTCTTTTAGAAGTACACAAAACACAGGAGCGGCCAAGAGCACCAAAAGCGCTTCTTTCCACAACCTAGCAATATCATAAGAGTCATAAGCAACACTGCCAATCCAAACGCTCAATATGGCGTGAAAAGGAATCAACACTAAAATGGCAGCCGCCAAATAGGCTCCAAAATTCGTAAGCTTAACGATGGTGGGTTTGATCATAGGTGCTACAATCTAGTATATCGGCCTATGAAGAATAATATCTCATTCATTTACGGCGCCTCCTTGGTGGCTGGCGACTTTTTAGCATTGGTTGCTGCTTTTGTGGCTGCTTACATCTTACGCATAAAACTAGCTGTTGGCATCTCACAGCAAGCCCTAGGCCCTGTCAGCGCTCGTACATATATTAGCGTATTTCTGCTCGTTCTTCCTTTCTGGATT
>DATDBJ010000026.1:0-7937 GCA_036524895.1 Saccharimonadales bacterium (SeqCode) | reverse complement strand
CGTGCTTGCTTGCTCCCACTAGATCGGCGAAGTAGCGGACATTTTCGCCAACCGTAAGGTCCGCATAGACCGATGGCGTTTGCGCCATGTAGCCAATTTTAGCCTTGAGACTTTTAGATCCGGCCTTCATGCCCAACACCTCAACACTGCCCGCCGACGACTTTTGCAGGCCCAGTATAGTCCTTATCAAAGTCGTCTTACCCGAACCGGAAGGTCCAAGCAGCCCTACAATTTTGCCCTCCGGCACAGTAGCGGTAATGTGCGAGAGTATTTGTTTTTTATCAATAACCACCGACAAGTCGTTTATACCAATGGCAGTTTTCATGCTTTCACTATAGTCGATGCATTAGCAATATCCAACAACATGGACATCCGCCACGCTCGCCTCCTCACTTAATGCACAGCTGGGTCATACCGTTGTATTACCTTAAGCTATTGCCGGATTAGCCCGATGGAGGACAGAGGGAAGGTGATTGACATTGCCTGCATATTAGAGTATATTGTAGGCATGAGTAGCCTACAATATACGATCAGATCGATTCCCCCTAAACTCGACTCTGCCCTGCGTCGTCGCGCACAAAAAACCGGCAAGAGCCTAAATGAGGTGGTTATCGATGCGCTTGCCAAGGGCACGGGAATTGAGCCCAAAGCCAATTTCAGCGACTTAGATTGGTTCATCGGGAGTAAATCCTTAAATACATCGTTCAATGAGGCGCAAGACTGGCTTGATAGCGCTCCGAAAGATATAAAATGACCCCTAAACTGGCATTAGACACCAACGCATACCGCGCACTAGATGATGGCAATCCCAAACTTGGCACAATCTTAAAGAGTGTTCCACAGATCGGCATGCCGATTATCGTGCTTGGCGAACTATATTTTGGTATTTTCCAAGGCAGCAAGCAGAGCGACAATATGGCAAACCTGACTAAGTTCCTCGCAACACCACGGGTCGAATTGCTCGATATTGACGAAACGACAGCCAAGCTGTTTGGAGAAATTGCCACAGAATTGCGCCGCGTTGGCCGACCTATACAACAAGACGACATGTGGATTGCAGCTCTTTGCAAACAACATGGCTACGCTCTCGCAACTGCGGATAAAGATTTTGAATCGATAACGGGTTTAGAACTGATTAATTTTTAAGCTTGGCGCAGCGTCGTTGCAGAAGTTGGGACTTGGCAGCTTACTTCGCGAACGATGTACGCTGTAACCGTTAAGTCATGTTGATTGGTATCGGTGTGAATATGTGGCATAGAATTACTATATCAGCGCCAAAGCTTAAAAATGCTGATAACTTTCCTTCGCTGCCAATTATTATCTGGGAACATATCGACAAGCGCAATGGTGTCGATTTTCAGCCTATCGCCATTCTGCAGGCGTCCTGTTCTTTGAACAGTGCAGTGCGGGAGGAAGCCTTCTCGTGTAAACTCCGGGGCGTTAAACACGGCGCCGTTTGCTTCAAGCAAGGTGATCAAATGATCGTGTAGTTCCAATAGCGCCTTGTTTTTATCCAATAAAACTACGCTCGTAGTGCCCAGGGTCGTTTCTTTACCTGCAACGGTTGCGACAGGAGGCTGCGCGGCGAGCATTTCCGCGAGCTTCGCTTCTATCGTTGTGCCCGCGCGGTCAGTGGCGAATACGTCGGCTAGCGTAACATGTAGCGGCCAATCCGCCGTGTCAAACTCTGTGCTTATGTTGGCCGGGCTAATGAATGAAACGAGACAGTATTTTTGCGAGTAAGGCATGAGGCTATCTTAGCTTGCACGCGCGTCAATGAAAAGCCGGCGCGTGGCGAATACTTCATTAGCAATTAGCACCACCCTGCGCCGATTTACTCACATAAAAAGAGTCTTGGTACGCCCGGAGGGATTCGAACCCCCGGCCTTTGGTACCGGAAACCAACGCTCTATCCAGCTGAGCTACGGGCGCGTAACAGGTACATTATACGCTACCAGAAGTTAGTTTGTTCTACTGATTTTGCGACTTCTTGCTGTCGGGCTGTTCGGAGCCGTCGGAGAGCTGACGAGGCTTGGAAGCCTCTAGGGTCTGGGCGAGCACATGCAGCAGAGAATATGCTTGCTCGCGGCTCATGCCAATCTTAGCAGTGGTAAGAGCTTGTGGCGTGCCTGCGCCCTGGGAGAAGCCGATCACAACCCCGCTCGCGTTGGCGGTAACCTGCGCGCCGTCGCTGTAGATTATACGCGGGTCTACAGCCATGATCATGACCATGGTGCGGTTTTGGTGGTCTTGCCGCCCCACGTGCTCACGTTCTTGGTCGTTCGGGTTGTCGTAGCCGGCGAGCTGCCACAGGTTGGCCGCTTCATCATCCTGCATGCCAAAGTGATTGATCAACAACATCAAAATGTCTTCGCTTGGACGCTCCTTGCCCTGCTCAATTTTCAGGAGCGACTGCTCGTCAATCTCGACGGCGCCCGAAACCTCAGCCACACTCTCGTGCAACTTTTGGCGAATCGTCTTCAACTTCTCGCCCAAGATCTTAAATGGCTGGTCTTGATGCTCTTCACTCATATGCACTACATTTTATCCCCAATCTGTTAAAGGCGCAAGGACAAGGCATGCGGTATAATGCCAGCATGGATATCAGACAAAATGTCTCTCTGAGGGGTTATTCTACGATGCGGCTCGGAGGGGTGGCCGCCTACATGGTTGATGTACGCAGCCGCGAAGAGGTGCAACAGGCCGTCTCTTGGGCGGAAGAGAGAGGCTTGCCTGCGATTATGATCGGCGGCGGCAGCAATATTGTTTGGCGCGATGAGGGATTCTCGGGCCTGGTCATCGTCAATAAAATTATGGGGTACGAAGAGCGCCAAGAAGGCGAAGACTTTTTGGTAACCATCGGCGCGGGCGAAAACTGGGATGCCGCAGTAGCTCGCGCCGCCGAAAAAGGGCTAACCGGCATCGAATGCCTAAGCCTGGTGCCGGGTACTACCGGGGGCACGCCCGTACAAAACGTTGGCGCGTACGGCCAGGAGATAGCCCAAACGCTGGTAAGCGTAGAGGCGTACGACCGCCAAACCAAGCGATTCGTAGACATCCCAAATGCCGACTGCGCGTTTGGCTACCGAACCAGCCGCTTCAAAACTACCGACCACGGCCGATTTTTCATCACATCTATCACCTTGCGGCTCAAGCAAGGCGACCCCGCCCCGCCCTTTTACAACGCCCTGCAATCCTATCTTAGCGAAAACGGCATACACGAGTTTACACCGCAGATCATCCGTGAGGCCGTCATCGCCATACGCCGCAGCAAACTGCCCGACCCGGCGCTCGTCGCCAACAACGGCTCGTTCTTCGCCAACCCGGTCATAAGCAAAGAGCATCTTGAGCGGCTACAAAAGGATTACGGAGAAGTCCCCAACTGGCCCGCCGAAGACGGCCGCACAAAAATACCTGCCGCGTGGCTGATAGAGAAGGTCGGCTTTAAAGGCGCCCACGACCAAGAGACCGGCATGGCGACATGGCCCATGCAGCCCCTGGTGCTCGTGAACGAACACGCCCAATCCACCGCTCAACTACTAACCTTCCGCCAAAAAATCCTAGACGCTATACAGAAAAAATTCGACATCACCCTCGAACAAGAGCCAGAACTTTTGCCCTAAGGTTCCAAAAGCGTAAGGAACATACTTGTGCTTTTGACCTAGTATTTGGCATAAAAAAAGCTCGCCTCTAAGGACAAAATCCGTTAGAGCTTTTTAGTTGCCAATTTTACCGAAGGCAAGCTCGAGAGGCTTCGAGACGGCCTCCGTAGCCTCTAGCTAATTAACTCGGCAGCGGGAAGTCTTTAGCGAAAGCCTCGACCTCTTTTTTGATGGCTGTCAGTTTGGCGTCCTGGCCATTTGCGGCGATGGCGTGATCGATCCACTCAGCCACCTGGTCCATTTCGGCCTCTTTTAGGCCGCGCGTGGTAAGCGCTGGCGTGCCCATGCGGATGCCGCTTGGGTCGAACGGCGAGCGGGGGTCAAACGGCACGGTATTTTTGTTGACAGTGATACCCGCCAGTCCCAACGCCTTCTCGGCCTCCGCACCCTTGATGCCCTTGTTTGTTAGGTCGACCAAAAGCAAGTGGTTGTCTGTGCCGCCGGTTACCAGTTCGTAGCCCTTATTCTTCAGATTATCTGCCAAGCGCTTGGCATTTTTTACAATCTGTTGGCCATATTCTTTAAACTCCGGTTGCGCCGCTTCGTTGAGCGCCACGGCGATAGCGGCTGTCTGGTGATTGTGCGGGCCGCCTTGCAAACCTGGGATTATGGCCCGGTCGATCAGGGTCGGCAGATTCTCGCGCGTTCGCTCCACAGCCTTTAAAGGGTTGGACGGGTTGCCGTTACAGAGTATGAGCGCGCCGCGCGGGCCACGGAGAGTTTTGTGGGTCGTGGTCGTGATGACGTCCGCAAAGCCCACCGGCGAAGGGTGCGCTCCAGCAACCACCAAGCCAGCAATATGCGAAATGTCGGCCACCAAAAACGCGCCGCACAGGTCGGCGATTTCACGCAAGCGCTTCCAGTCAAAAATGCGCGGGTAGGCTGTTGCACCCACAAAAATAAGCTTTGGCTTGCGTTCCTGCACCAACTCGGCCATGGCGTCGTAGTTCAAATAACCATCCTTGCCGGTGTTGTACTGTACAGAGTTAAACCACTTGCCCGAAAAATTAACCTTGAGGCCATGGGTCATATGACCGCCAAAATAAAGCGCCATACCCATTACGGTATCGCCCGGGTCGGCCAGGGCGAAGTACACTGCCATGTTGGCCGGGCTGCCGGAGTAAGCCTGTACGTTAGCATGGTCTACGCCAAATAGGTTTTTGGCACGATCACGCGCCAGGTTTTCTACCTGGTCAACGAATTCGCAACCGCCGTAATAGCGCTTGCCGGGGTAACCTTCAGAATATTTGTCGGTCAGGCGTGATCCTAGGGCCTTAAGTACCTCGCCGGAGGTATGGTTTTCGGATGGGATCATCTCGAGCCCGCTACTCTGGCGCTTAACTTCGGCGGCAATTAACTTTTCTATCTCAACATCAACCATATCGGTTCCTCACTTAAAATTTACAGTCGGTTGCCACCTTAGCTAGATCATGTGGCCATTGTAACAAGTTAGCCGATTGGTGGTAAACTAAGTTAACGGACAAAAAAACAAAAACAAATGGGGCGAATTGCACGCAATATATCAGGCGTGATATTATTTAATCACTATGGATACGACAAACGAGAAAATTGGAAGTTTAATAGCACAAATAAGGCAGGAACGCGGCCTAACCCAGGCTGAGTTCGCTAAGCGCCTCGGCACAAGCCAATCGGCAGTCAACCGCATGGAGCATGGCAAACAGAATCTGTCCTTGGAGACCATGGGCCGCATCAGCGACGTACTCAACAAACAGCTCATTTCCCTCTCCGGCAAATCAGTTAACTTACGCATAGAGGGCAGCCACGAGCTTTCGGGCGAAATCACACTTAAAAACAGCAAAAATGCGGCCGTTGGCCTGCTGTGCGCCTCACTGCTTAATTACGGCGTCACACGCTTTACGGCCTTCCCTAAAATTGAGGAAGTTTACCGAATTATCGAGGTGCTGCAAAGCATCGGCGTCCACGTTAAATGGATCGGCAACGACCTGGAGATTAAGCGCCCCCGCGAGCTAAAGCTCGACCAAATGGACGCAGAAGCCGCGCGCAAAACCCGCTCGGTGCTCATGCTCATGGGTCCGCTACTACATGACTACAAAGAATTCCAAATTCCGTACGCCGGAGGCTGTAAGCTGGGCTCCCGAACGGTCGAGCCGCACCTATATGCCTTGGAATCTTTTGGTCTGAACGTTGTAGCCACCAAGGGCCACTACAGCGTAACCGTCGACAAAAAGCCAGCCGGCCGGGTTGTGCTATACGAAACGGGCGACACCGTTACCGAGAACGCCATTATGGCAGCCGCCCGCACTTCTAAAGAAACAATTATCCAATTCGCCAGCGCCAACTATGCCGTGCAGGATGTGTGCTTCTTCCTTAAGCGCCTGGGCGTCAAGATTGGCGGCATCGGCACCACGCTCCTCACCATTGAAGGTGTTCCTCACATTAAAAAGAACATAACCTATGCTTTGGCCGAAGACCCGATTGAGGCGATGTTCTTTATCTCTACCGCCATTACCACTAACTCAAGCATCACGATTCGACGCGTGCCGATCGACTTCGTCAGCCTTGAGCTGCTGAAGCTGCAAAAAATGGGTGCGCGCATTGATCAGACCGAGCGCTACAAGGCAGCAAACGGCCACACGGACCTTGTAGACCTGACCGTACACAAACACAACGGCCAATTGCGCGCGCTACAAGACAAAATCCACCCCAACGTCTACCCCGCCGGAGTTAACGCCGACAACCTACCCTATTTCGTGCCGATCGCTGGTGTGACGGCCGGACGCACGCTCATTCACGACTGGATGTACGAAAACCGCGCCATTTATTACACCGAGATGACCAAAGTCGGCATGAATGCCGAGCTGGCCGACCCGCACCGCCTGATTGTTATGGGGCCAACCAAATTCTCGAAAGCCGACGTCATTTGCCCACCCGCGCTGCGGCCAGCCAGCCTGCTGCTGATCGGCATGCTCGCTGCGGAAGGCGTTTCTACTCTGCGCAATGTCTACACGATCAACCGCGGCTACGAAGATCTAGCGGAGCGCCTCAACTCGCTTGGCGCCCACATTCAAATTTTCCACGATTTCTAAAGAGTTTGCACGAAATTAGCATCGGTAGCTTGGCGCACCCAAATCAAGAACCCGATCCCCACTCCAAGCAAAATAAGTAAAATTACCGTCCGGTGCCACTCTTTCATTCCTGAGCCTCCGCGGATTTCGCCTGGATGACGAGCCTGTCTTTTGGATTCCACAGCGGCGTGCATGTGTATAGCGTCAAGACGGGCTCGTCAGTTGGCGCCTCTATTTCGACCCTATCCGAAGGAACCACAAATGTGCGCTCAACTTTATAACTATATTTTTTACCCTGCCAATACAGCACAATTGTGTCGCCATTTTTAACTTTGTCCAAATGATAAAACACGCCTTGCGGCTTTGCATACGTAAAGCGGTGACCCACCAAAACTGTATTGCCGTCTTTTGTCGGGTCGGAGGTGTGCGGGCGGCGCCACACGCCTTTGCTTAAGGCGGCGGCCGAGCTACTCTCGTGCACTAACTCCTGCATGCCGATACCCGGTATCACCAAAGTGTTTTCGCTTGGGATAACTTCTTCGTCTTTAGGTTTTTCCGGCAAATTTTGCTCAACGAGTTGCGGATAGGCATGAATGGTCTTTTTTACCCAAAACTGCATATTCGGCAAAAAGGGCATGAGAGTTATATACAGGCCAAGCACGAGGACAACAACGCTCAAAGCGTTGTTAAAATCTCTCAACCGGCTTCTCTCTTTCTTAACCATGCGCCAGATCTACTCTTTATGATCTTAGCACAAGCAATTATATACCAAAACATTAGATTGCATTTACGCAAAATTAATTAATACATAATTATTAAGCATGTCTCAGTGGGTTTTATGTTCATTATGAGCGTAGAGCCTCAAGTTTTTGACTATTCCACAGTAGCTGGCGGTGACACCGCTGCCGCCTAGCCAACATCGGCAATCCTGCCGCGGGGCGAAATTACGTCTAACAGCGCAGAACCTAGCACATTTTGTTCTGTACGTAAAACCTATTGCAATGTTAAATTATTTGACTAATACTGTAGGTTATACAACAAAATTGTGTGGTTGTAGTAAAGTGCTGCATGTTGGGGGACTGTATGTGCTGGTTAAATTCAACAAAGGAGAAGGTTGATGCGAAGCGCCGTCAAAAAAATACTCTACAAAACACGTTTACTCCTTGCAGCCTTTCTACTGCTTGGCGTGCAAGCCCTAGCCCCCATTAGTACGTTTATTCCTAAGGCC
>DATDBJ010000025.1:0-3815 GCA_036524895.1 Saccharimonadales bacterium (SeqCode) | reverse complement strand
GTAACGACAGGCTGGGGTGAGGTAGCGTGGGCTAAAGACAACCGTCACCTGCTGCTGCGACGATCTTACGACAAAGCCGGGCAGCCCGGGAGCGAATATATTTTGTTCGACCGCGAGCAGCCGCAGCTTTCGCAGAATTTGAGTGTGGCGTTCGGCTTTAACCCTACGGTAGTCGAACTCCGCGGCCTTGCGCATGACCAATATTATTTGTACGACCAAGCCAGCGGCCAGCTGTTTACGGCAAGCCTTAAGCAGCCGACGCCGCAGCCCTACCTAAGCGGCGTGCTGGCATTCGCTTCAGAAAAGGATACAGTAGTGTACGCCACGGCGCAGGACGCCGAGGCCGGCACAGTTTTAATCCGCGCAAAGGCGAAAGATGACGCGCCAGTAACTATTAGGCAGGTCCCCGCTGGCACAAACTACCTGCTGGATATGGCGGTCTACGAGGACGGCCTGTACCTGGCGGCCGGAGCCGCAAGCGAGAACCGCGTGTTCTTATTTAAGGATCCCATCGGCAGCTTAAAAGACAGACCAAAGGAGGCGCTGGTACCGGTGCAAATCCTTAAGGTCGAGGCGCCCAACTTTGTGTCATTCTCGAAGAACCAAAGGTTCGTAATTGCCGAAAACAGTGACAAGTTTTCTGTATATGATGCCGAAACCGACCGGGGCTACGTATATCAATCCAAGGCTCCATTGGATGCTCCACAGACCCACGCTACGTGGATGGACGGCTTCCGCCTCTCATATGTAAGCGGCGGCAAAGTGGTCGTTTTTGACTTTGACGGGACAAACCTCCAGAGCCTATCTGCTGCCAGTCCAAACTATGCGCCGGTTTTCGACCGTGATTACCGCTTTCTATATACGCTCGACGGCCAAAATGCGCTTACCAGCACCGCCCTGCTGACCAAAGAAGATCTTTAACCCTAATCTAAGGGGTTGACCGAGCGCCAGAATCTCGTCCAGGTGTTGGGGCCTTTGCCCGGAAGGTCTTGTGTTTTGAGGGCTTCCGATGGCGTAGCAGAAGTGCTGTTGTCGCTCGGATCGGGCCCGATCTGCTCGCCCCAAACTACCAGCCGATGCCGGGTGGTGCCTGGCGGATCGCAAGTGATTAAAGCGACGGTAGCGACCTTGCCTTCCACCGGCCCAAGCACCCACGTATCCTCTGGATTGACGATTTTTTTGCCGTACACTTTATAGGTGTACACCTTGCCTTCGTAGGTCATGTAGAATATGTCGCCCGGCTCCAGCTCTTTTAAAAGAACGAAGGCGAATTTGTATTTACCCTTGTTGAAGATGTTGTTGCTTGAGTGACCAAAAATGGCGACGTTGCCGTTTTGCCCTGGCACGGCGGTTGTTGGATAGTGAAATACTCCGTCTTCGAGCGCTTTTTGGACCTCGCTTTCGGCTAACGATTGCCCGCCATACACCACCGGCAGTTGGGCGTTGAGTTTGGGAATGATGACCTCCGGCGAACTGCTTGGCGCGGGTGCGCCGCTATTCAGGATGATTGGAGTGGCGGCGGCACTGCCCGGGCGGATAAACGGCGCCACGACCAGCTCGTTAAATAGTCCGAATAGGGCGATGAGCAGCGCCAAGGTGCCGACGCCAATGCCGAAAGCCAGGGATTGCAGGTGTTGCTTGGCTTTTTCCTGCGTGCTGCGGCTGGTGCTGACACGCTTGAGTATTTGTTTTTTGATGCCGGCGGCGCTGCGCTTGTCGGGTTGTTTTTCTTCGTGCGTTGGTGCTTCGTGGCTTACGATAACTGGTTTGAGGCGTGCTTTTTCGGCTGCAGGCTCAAGAGCGTACGGTGCGGCATACTGGTTCTGCTGTACATTCTGGGCGTGCAGTTGCCTATCTTTGGCGTTGGCCCGGTAAAATTCTTGCCAAACATCGTGTTTCTCATTGTCTGGCAGTGCCGCGTAGTAGTTGTGCCAGGCGGTTTGGATCTCGGCCATAGATTTGCCGGATGTAGTGAGCTGGCGCATAAAGTTTTGGTGCTTTGATCCAGGCGCTTGCAGGTGTTTTACCTCGGCGGCTTCCTGCTTGGCACTGGGCTCCTGGAGATACATGGCGTCAATCTTGCGACGAAGCATCTCTACTGCCGGGTTATCAGCGTGCGAGAGCGGCTTAACGTGCTGCTTGTTTGGGCGCGCCAGCAGATAGCTGTTGTCTTCTGGGGCTTTTACCGGTTCCTCTGAGAATAACGGGTTCATGAATAAATGCTAATGCTCGCTTTATCTTCTTAAGTATAGTACAATCTCCCCGTAAGACCTACGTGTCGAACGCACCCTGGGCGGGTGGCGGAATTGGTAGACGCGCTGGACTCAAAATCCTGTGAACTTACGTTCGTGAGGGTTCGATTCCCTCCTCGCCCACCACAACCGCGCTACTAGAACCCCTGGCCCGAAGGGCCAAGGCCCCTTCTAGCAGCACGGCAAGTGGTACATCAGTCCCGCTCTCCACCAGGAGAGCGGGACTTTTCTTTGCGCTCGCTCCCCGAGTTGCCGCCAGCCCGGCACCCCCTCTCGTGCCGCGCCACAGATGTTCGAGGTCGGCGAGCGTCGTTGGCTCCTCGGCGGTCAGTCCGGCGCTCCGGTAGTAGGTCGTGCGCCGGTAGGCCCCGTAGAACCCGTCAAACGGCTCGCGCAGGTCACCAGCGGAGCGGATTGGGTTGCTGGAGCGGCGGTTGGGGGCTTGGGCGTAGACCGCCGAGATCCATAGCAGATCGGCGCCACAGGGCTCCGCCCACCAATGAGCAACCAATGCGCGCCGTACCTGTCTACAAGATGCTTTTGCTTATATCGAACTCCGGCGAGTCAGAAAGTACTGCAACTCTTACTCCTCTATGAGTGCCGTTGCTATATTGTCATCTCTGGCTCTTCTCCGTTCCGTCGGACAGTGACGCTACATTCCTTAGAATCATAGTTGTGGAAGTGGTATATCAACAAACTGCGCTTGGCTTCTGGATCGTCGATACTGTCAAGTTTTTGCCCAATCATCTCCATATCAGTCCCTGGTTCATATATGACATCAAATTTTGGCATCGGAGTGCCATGAGCGAAGCTACCTAAGGCAATAGACTTGCCTTGGCCAGGCTTTAGTACAAATGTCTCTTCCACAAATTTCTTACGTGCCTTAGCACCACCAGCAAATATGCCGCCGTCTTCTTTAATCGAATGCATAGAAAACCACACCCTTCCATGGCCAGATGCCGCGTAGGCGACTGGCCGTTAATCTGTTTGAATCGTTACCTCACCCTTCGATCTGGCACATTAACGAACATCGTCTGCGCGTCGAACCGTAATTCACTGCTTTACTTATATAGCGATGAATTATATCGTAATAAGGTGCAGCGGGGTCAGATAGAGCCCTTGTCGCACTAATCCGCAACCACGGAGTTATAGAATGAGATGCCAGCAAGGTGAATTGAAATCACAGCAATAGAAATGCTACAGTTGGTAACTGGAACATCTACTTCACAGAGCGTCGACAGCTCATTAATATGCTACGATTTTATATCGCAGCATGTCAACAATAATTTCATATAGGAATATAGCACCAGAGGAATGGCGAGATTTAAGAACGTAGACTTGGCGCGAAGGTATCACATTTCTGAGGCTACCGTACGCAACTGGGTGAAGATGACACAGGCAGGAAGGCTCTCACTGACACTTGAGAGCCAGGGTGGCCGACAGCTTGTCGCCGACACTCCCGGCAACATCGAAATCATCGAGAAACTCGTTGAGGAGAATCGCAAGTACCGCAACGCAAAGTTTGCGCGCACCATTTCGCCAAGCCCCGAATTTTACAAAGTG
>DATDBJ010000024.1:0-4620 GCA_036524895.1 Saccharimonadales bacterium (SeqCode) | reverse complement strand
GGAAGCGCGGACGGGCACGGTACTGCATTTCCTGTTTGCCCATAAAAGTCTCAAGATCCAACTCAAATCCGGCGGTGAACGGCGGCAACTTGAGCGCTTTACGCACGCCAACTTTATACTCACCAACCACGCCGCACGGCTTGCCGCCTTTATACAAGACCGCGCTACGGACCGGCTCGTAAGGTGCTGTAGCGTGCATGAGCCATGAATTAGCAGGGATGTCAGCACCCTCCAGACTCACATACTTAAGGTCGGACGCAAGAGCTGGAAAGAAGTTGAGCAAGTTCATTAGATAGGTGCGCGCCTGGTAGTATGGGGCACCGGCGTATTCATTTGCCGCTTTGCCGCTAGCCGTAAACACCAGCCCAAGGCTTTGCATCTCGCGGGGCAGTCCCTCTTTGTCCTTTTCCGCCTTGTTGTGGGTTTTGCCTAGTTCAAATAAAGCGAATTGCTCATACCCGGCTTTAACGTTTGGATGAACCTTACTCAGCAAACTTGGAGCAAGGCTCAGGCGGAAGTACTGTAGGTCCGGACTGAGGGCATTGCTAAGCCGGAAGGCTTGGTCGCGGTTTTGGCCGGTTTTGTCCAGCAGTTCGCCGTGCACAAAGCTGTATGTTAGCAGCTCGTTGGCGCCCATGGCGCTCAGCGTTTCACGTATGAGGGCTTTTATCTCTAGCAAACGATTCTTGGAAGCAGGTGTTAAATCGCGTGTCGGCAAGTCAAGGCGTAGCTTGTCAAACCCCATCAGACGGCCGATTTCTTCTACCACATCTTCCGGAATTTCTATGTCGGTACGCCAGAACGGTGCGGCTACGGTCAGCTCGTCGTCCCGCCGCTCAACTTTAAACTCAACGTTTGTGAGCAGCTTAGATATTTCTTCTGCCGATAGGTTCCAGCCGAGGCGTTCGTTTATAAACTTTGCCGTTACGGTTACAGGCGCATGGATATTACCTCGGTCTTGCGCCTCTTTTGACACGTGATTGATGTCGATGAGCCGGCCAGCAACTTTGCCGTTGGCGTTGCTGCGGATTTCTTCGGTAATTTTCCAAAGGGCGGCAAGGTTTTGCAGCGGACTCTGACCTTTGTTGAAGCGGGTTACGGCGTCAGTAAATAAACCGTGAGCCATGCTAGTGCGTCGGATGGAGTACATGTCAAAATTGGCGGATTCCAAAATGATGTTTTTGGTGTTGGCATCCACTTCGGTGTTGCCGCCGCCCATTACGCCGCCCACACCGATAAGCTCTTTATCTGTGGCGATCATAATTGCTTCGGCACGCGGCTTGATCTCTTTGCCATTTAACAGCATAATCTTTTCGCCCTGGCGTGGATGGCGCACCACAATTGTCGCTTGATCGCCGCCGCTCCGCTCCTTTACTTTGTCGTAGTCGTAGGCGTGCAGGGGTTGGCCGGTGAGCAGCATGCACCAATTAGTGTAATCAACAATGTTATTGATGGGGCGCAGGCCGACACGCGCCAAATCTACCTGCAACCATACTGGGCTCGGTTTTACCTCGACGTCGCGCAAGGCAATAGCGGTAAAACGCGGTACCAGCTCTGGAATTTCGTTCCTAACTTCCAGCTTGAGCTCTTCGGTCTCGGTATCCGGGAACTCTGGGTCTATTCTGTACCACTCCGGGCTCTTGTAAGGTCGGTGGTTAATGCCCTCAATTTCACGCGCTACGCCAAGCCAGCCAAAACAGTCCGGGCGATGCGTGAACATTTTGTTTTCTATATCGATGACGGTATCGCCAGAGAGGTGATAGTAATCTGCAAACCTGGTGCCGGGGGCGATCACGCCGAAATCTTCGGTCATTTCCAGCAGCCCTTCGTGACTGTCGCTGAGCGAGAGTTCCTGGGGGCTGGCCATCATGCCGTTACTTACGACACCGCGGAGAGCGCGAGCCTCCAAAACAAACGGGTCGGAATCTACGGTGCTCGGCACAGTGCTGCCCGGCGGCAGCCAAGCGGCTAGCATGCCTGCACGGACGTTTGGCGCACCGCAGACGATTTGCACGTGGCCGTTTTCGTCACGCTCGACGTGCTCTACCTTACCGCCGTCATCTACTTTGCAAACGTGCAAGCGGTCGGCATTGGGATGATCTTCGCAGGATACGACTTTTACGATAACAACGTCGTCAAGACGCTTGCCAAAGTCGATAGTCTCCTCGACTGCGCCAAGCTGAGCGCCGATTTTCTGCACCAACTCGCCAACGCCATCCGGCGCAGGGTCGCCAGCCGAACCGTGTTGCTCATTGATAAATTTAATTGCCTGGGTGCTTATCTTCACTTGATCTCTCTCGACTTCTTTGCTATATTACCACTGTATCACCATACTTGGGCAGGCCTAAGGTTTTGACCGACCGCTACTCCCATGTTCACCGCCAGTCCTGCCTAAGGTTTCGACCGACCGCTTGGACTGGCTCTTTTTATTGCTACGATACTCCAGCTTGCTCCGCAATAAATCGAACCGGACTATAAATTGTGTAAAGCGCCGCAGCAACTTGGAGTACTTTCCATTGGGCACGACGATGTGCAGCAGCTTGCCCTGCTCTTCCAAGTACTCCGCTAGGCAATGAAAGTCGCCGTCGCCACTCACAATCAACGCTCTATCATACTGGTCAAAGACTTTTGCCGCAGCATAGAGCACCAATTCGGCGTCCACATTTCCCTTTACTGTTTCCCGTCCATCCTGAACATATCTGACAGTCGGCTTGAACACCAGGAGAAAACCAGCCTGCTGCAGATCGGTGTACAGGCCTTGATTATTATCCATCATTCCGATAAATAAGTAGGCATTCTCAACGCCATATTTGTTCTTCAGGTACAGACGAAATTTTTTGTAGTCGATCCGCCAACCCTGGGAGCGTACGCCGAGGTTGAGGTTTTGACTATCGATGAAAGCATAAGTTACCGACTGCTTCTTCATGACTTGGCTGCTTTTTGGATTTTTTGCTGAATGTCAGTGAGCTCTTCGTCGCTCATTTTAGGTCCTTCGGTGGTAGTCAGGTAACCTTGGTACACGTCTGTAAATGTTGGCTCGTGTTTGCGGCCACCGGTTTCTTTGCCTAGACCATGCATGGGGATGAGTTTGGCGTGCAGATGCGGCACTCCCTCACCTTCTAGTACTAGGCCTACACGGTAAGTATCAAAAGCTTTGCGCAAGATGCCGGCTACTTTGCGCGCGGCAAGCATTAGGCCAGCGTAGGCGGCCTCATCGACGTCAATATAGTTGTCACCCGGATTTTTCTTTGGGATTACCACCGTAAAGCCCGGCGTGTTTGGCCAAGGCGTCAAAAACGCCAAGTAGCTATCATCTTCCCAGACTTTATAGCTTGGAATTTCGCCACTTATGATTTTGTCGAATACTGTAGGTTCGCTCATGAAAATTGCCTCAGGAAGTCTAGTTTGCCGCTTTCGAAGTGACGGACGTCTTCTATGTCGTACTTCATCATTACCAGACGATCAACGCCTCCGCCCCAGGCGAAGCCAGTATGCTCGGCAGGGTCAATGCCAGCCATTTTGAGCACGTTGGGATGAATCATACCGCAGCCCAAGAGCTCTATCCAACCGGAGTGACTGCAAACGCTGCAGCCTTTTTTATCGCAGAACGGGCAGCTCAAAGAGAACTCAAAGCTTGGCTCGGTGAATGGGAAGTAAAAGGGTTGGGTTTTGATGTCTATATCTTTTTTGAAATATTCGCTCAGGAATGTTTTGAGTGTAGCCATTAGATGACCGGCATGGATACCCTTGCTGACATAAATGCCCTCATACTGATAAAAAGTGTGTTCGTGGCGGGCGTCGAGGTCTTCGTTGCGGAAGACGCGGTCGGGCACCAACACGGCGATGGACTTGCCCTGCTCCAGATTCACCTTATACTTTTGCAACAGGCGGTTTTGCATTGTGCTGGTGTGAGCCGGAGCTATCAGCTGCTTGCCATTGGCATCGGTTTCGACGGTCATAAAGGTGTCGTAATCGTCGCGTGCCGGGTGGCCTTCCGGAAAGTTGAGGCTGGTAAACATATGCCAATCGTCATCCAGCTGGCGTGATTCTTCCACCGCAAAACCCATGCGATAAAAGATATCCGAAATTTTTTGGATCTCAACCATGAGCGGATGGCGGCTGCCTTTATTGGCCGTCATTACTTTGGGGCGCTTATCGGCCGGCACGTTTATGTCGAATGGCGCAGTGACGTCGATTGGTGGCAAAGCCTCGGCTTTTTCCTGGTGGTCGGCGATCATCTGCTCTAGTTCGCCCTTGAGCTGGTTAATCTCTTTGCCGAACGCCCTTCGGTCCTCAGCGGGCAGCGTCGGGACCTCGGCGTAGAGCGCCTTCAATTCAACGGCCTTCAAAATCTCTGCTTTATCTTCAAGCTCGCTTATACGCTTCTTGAGCGCTTCGGCAACTTCAGCAATGCGGGGATTCTGGTAGCTCATACTTACGCTGATTATAACAAAAGAGTCACCTTCGGGCACGCAAATATTGACATCCGACCCTGCCTGGCGTACTTTTGCTGCGCAACCACAAAAAATAATCTATACTGGAGGGAGTATGAGCACTGCACAGCAAACCACTAACGAAGACTTACTTGAGATCATACAAGATCTTATGCAAGTGACGAGC